>JBKBOE010000043.1:0-24821 GCA_046294915.1 Cyclobacteriaceae bacterium
TTTTTCAAATGTACTTACTACGTTGCTCTCGGTGCTGTCTATGATTTTGTACAGTTTTGTCTACACTCCACTGAAGCGCGTTGGTTCTATTGCTGTGTTTGTAGGAGCCATACCGGGTGCACTTCCTCCGCTGTTGGGCTGGACTGCAGCCACCGGCAGCATTTCGCATGAAGCATTGATAATTTTCAGCATTCAGTTCATCTGGCAATTTCCCCATTTTTGGGCTATTGCCTGGCTTGCCGATGAAGATTATAAAAAAGCAGGGTTTAAGTTATTGCCGTTTGGCGGCAGCAAAGATTTTAATACGGCAATTCAAATAATGATTTATACGCTTTTTTTGCTGCCGCTCGGATTGCTTCCCGCTAAATTTGGTGTTACCGGAATTGACTCGGCCATAGTTGCCACCGTTTGCGGGGTGTTGTTCCTTGCTCAAACCTTTTCATTGATGAGAGACGGCAGCCGGCAAAGCGCCAGGCGTATTATGTTCGGATCATTTTTGTATTTGCCTATTGTGCAGATGGCTTATTTGTTGGATAAAGTATAAGCAGTAGTATGGAAATTAAAGAGTTAAAAATTGTTGAAGAGGCCAGACAGCCCCTTTCCATGAACCCAAAAAAGTTTGCTTTGTGGCTGTTCATGGTAAGCGTGCTAATGTTATTCGGAGCGTGGACAAGCGCATATTTAGTTAAGCGTGCCGATACCGGCTGGGCAGAGGTTATTATGCCGCAGCAAATGACTATTAACACGGGTATAATATTGGCCAGCAGCATTACCTTGATAATGGCCTACCGGGCAGCCCGAAGAGATAACCTGAAATTGGTTAATATGGGAATCAGCCTGACCGTTCTGCTGGGTATTGGTTTTCTGGCCGGCCAGTTTTTAGCTTATGGTCAGATGATTAAACTGAACCAGTATTTTTCCGGCAGCAACGTTTCCCATTCTTTTATGTATGTGCTTACCGCTGTGCATGGCCTTCACCTTGTCAGCGGGTTGGTTTTTCTGGGGGTGGTACTGGCCGATTCCTATAAATTCAGGGTACATTCAAAAAACCTCACACGGTTAGAAATGTGCAGTACCTACTGGCATTTTTTGGGTATTCTTTGGCTATATTTGTTCGTATTTCTAAAACTGAATCCTTAACCGAAACCTTTAGTTTTATCGCATGGCAACCCCCTCAACTGTAACGGTACCCGCCCCCGGAAAAAGCGTTTGGGATGGCGGAGTTTCACCCATGAATGCAAGCTACGGCAAGCTGATGATGTGGTTCTTTCTGCTCTCAGATGCCTTTACATTCTCCGCTTTATTGATTACCTACGGCCTTGTGCGCTCATCGCACCATGCTTATGCCGGCTCGGTTGAAGCCTTCAAATTTTCGCAGACGTACTGGCCCATTCCGGAAAAGGTGTTTGCATCAATTCCGTTTTTTCATAGCGTTAATGCCCCTCTTGTATTTGTGGGGTTAATGACGTTCATCCTTATTATGAGTTCGGTTACGATGGTGCTTGCCGTGGAAGCCGGCCACCGCATGGACAGAAGGGCTGTAGAAAAGTGGATGCTGTGGACCATCATTGGCGGAATTACCTTTTTAAGCTGTCAGGCATGGGAGTGGACACACTTTATTCATGGCACATTCGAAGGAAGCGCTGTGGCTGAGGGAACTACCTTTTTTGGTGCTAACCTGCGTATGAACCAATACGGCCCCCCTGATTTCGCAGCTTTCTTTTTCTTTATTACGGGTTTTCACGGTTTCCACGTGTTTAGCGGGGTGTTGCTTAACTTCCTCGTGTTCTATAACACCGTAACAGGCGTTTACGAAAGGCGCGGCCATTACGAAATGGTGGAGAAAGTAGGGTTGTACTGGCACTTCGTGGACTTGGTTTGGGTATTTGTATTTACATTTTTCTACCTCGTTTAAACTAAATTGACTATGGCACATAGTGAAGATGCACCCCAGGTAACGGTTCTTCCCCCCGATACTGCCAAGATTAAAAAGCTATGGACGGTTGCCGGTATTCTTGGACTGGTAACTTTATTTGAATTTGGTGTTGCATTTGGTGTTCCACACGAAATGAAAGACCTGCGGGTGTGGACGTTTATATTAATGACGATTGTAAAAGCCGCCTATATTGTAGGCGAGTTTATGCACCTGCGCTATGAAGTGAAAGTGCTGCTGTGGTCCATCCTTATCCCGATGGTTTTTGTGGTATGGATGCTAGTGGCCTTTGTGTATGAGGGAATGTCTATCTCTAATGTGCGGCCTTGATAACAAGGAAAAATCTTTTCGAGGGGCTTAAGGGATCTTAAGCCTCTTTTATTTCGGGTGGGTATGCAAAGCAAAAAGTTCAGGAAGTGGCTGGTGCTCTTTTTGGCATTGGTAATTCCGGCATGCATTTATATTTTTTTGAAGAAATTCGGACAAAATCAGTTTGATGTTGCCCCACTGTATGCTGAAGCACCTCCCGAATTACCGGGCGATTGCCCTCCGCACCAAGGCGGCCCGTACCGTATTCCTGAATTCGTGCTGGAATCACTGGGCTGGTCAGATTCCGCCAGCCTTTTTCTTTTTTTATTTACTGAAGGGGGGCACCCGGTTGGCCGAATAACGGAAGCTTTTCAGCCCGATGAATTACGGCAAGTGCCTGTAAATGCCGGAAATAATCCGGTTGTTGAAGCCGACTTAAGCTGGTGGAATGCCTGTTACCTGTTTGTTAGCGAACAAAGACCGCTGTTGCTTGTTGATAAGGAAAGACAAATCCGCGGGCATTACGGTAATACCCGCGAAGATATAGACCGGCTGTTGATGGAGGCAGCCATTATCTTAAGGAAGTATTGAGTTATGGAAAAGTCAGATCCCTATCGCAAATTGATCGTAACGGTTTCAGTGGTGGTTCCTATCGTGGTAGCCTTCCTGTTTCGTGTAAAAATTCCTGGCTATGATTTCTCTTTTCTTCCACCCATATACGCTACCATTAACGGGATAACCGCTATTTTGCTTATTGCCGCCCTGATGTTAATAAAGAAAGGTTACCGGAAGCAGCATGAACGGTTAATGAAAACGAACATCCTTCTCTCAGCTATGTTTTTGGTGATGTATGTTTTATACCACATGACCAGCGAATCCACCCCGTACGGAGGGCAAGGATTTTTTCGATATGTGTATTTCTTCATCTTGATTTCGCACATCCTCCTTTCGGTTGGGGTTATACCACTGGTTCTCTTTACCTATGTGCGGGCAATGACCGGTCAGTTTGAAGCCCACAGAAAACTGGCACGCTATACTTTTCCGGTTTGGCTGTACGTGGCTGTAACAGGGGTTATTGTATATTTGATGATTCGTCCGTATTACCCATGAAACGCGTTGTGTTGCTTATTTTCGTTGCGCTTGCCTGTTCTTTTAACGCATTTAGCCAATGCGCCATGTGTCGCAGTACATTAGAGAATAACATCAGCAACGGTAACGTGGGCATTGCAGCCGGCATTAATACGGGCATCCTGTACTTGCTTAGCCTGCCGTACCTTGCAGTTATGGTGCTTGGGTATTTATGGTACCACAATAGTAAGCGCAATGCAACGAAGTTTCATAGCCGCCCTGCTTAACGGCCTCTGCCCCCGTTGCAGGCAGGGAAGGTTGTTTATTCATCCGGCTTCCAGAATTTTTAAATTTCAGGTAATGAACCATACCTGCCCGCATTGCGGGGTATTGCTGGAGCCGGAACCCGGCTTTTACCAGGGCGCTATGTATGTGGGCTATGCATTTACAGTAATCACCATTGCAATGGTGAGTGCGTTGCTTTATCTGTTGGGCAATCCCTCATCCTGGGTGTATATCGCCACGGTTATTACCGTTATGGTTTTGTTAATTCCCCTTAACTACCGGTATTCGCGCATCGTTTATCTTTATTTGTTTGGAAGCATTACGTACGATTCCTCAGCTACAACTGAATAATCACTTCAGCCCTGTCTGGGTTATTTATGGTAAAAAGTAGCAGGAGTTGCATTGCCTAAAGTCGATTTCCGTGAGGTAAGGAGTAAGATTACCGGAAGTTTCATTGACATTCGGTGCGATGATTAATGTTCTGCTAAAAACCTTACATGAAAAAATTGCGAAGCGGTCATTTTCAGCGCTTTCATACTACTACTACTACTACTACTACTACTACTACCTGTTTTTCAACAGGATACCATCGTTGACCTAAATGGTTTTCATAATCCTTAGTATTGATAGAAACAAAGCATGTGGCTGAGAAAAGTTACATGGATGCCTTTGAGTTGCAATTAGAGGCCCATTATTCAATTACGCGTAGCCAATTTTAAGCAATCTAATCCGGACAATTATGAGAACTGTTATTACTTCACTGACATTGGTTTGTGTTGTTACCGGTGCTCTGGCACAATGGGCTACTGTTAACAGCAGTCATACGCGCCACACCAACAACGGGAATGTTGGAATTGGAACAGCCTCTGGTGTCACGCCTTCTGATAAACTACACGTAATCGGGGATGCGAGAGCGGATAATGTTAAAGTGGTAAACGGCTCATTCAATTCTTTAAGTTCATCGGGTCTTTTCCTGAACACGAACGGTACAACCCGGGTAACCATTCTGAATTCAAACGGTTTTGTCGGCATCGCCAATAGTTCGCCATCGGAACTGCTTCATGTAAACGGCAACGCCCGGGCAATGCAGTTCAATAGTGTCAATGGAAGTTTTAATGCCTTGGCAACGTCAAACATCAATTTGCTGACCAATGGCACCAACCGGGTTACTATCCTTTCATCCAACGGCAATGTGGGGATCGGCACCACTTCGCCAACGGCATTGCTGCACGTCAACGGTGCATTGAATGCTTCTACGGTCCAGGTAGGCAGCAGCCTTCCTGGAAGTTATAAGATGGCCGTTGGAGGCAAAATCATCTGTGAAGAAGTAGTGGTAAAATTACAGGCCAACTGGCCGGATTATGTATTTGAAGCAGGCTACCAACTGCCGACCCTGGAGGAACTTCAGCTTTTTATAGCCAAGAATAAACATTTGCCGGGCATCCCGTCCGCAAAGGAGGTAGCTGATAAAGGTGTGGCTTTGGGCGAAATCAATACGAAACTACTTCAAAAAATTGAAGAACTAACGCTTTATATTATCGAACTGAAAAAGGATATGGAAACCCTTAAGGCATCAAACCATTAATGCTATGAAATGGTATGTCCAGTTGACTGCCTTGTTGTTGATTACACAGACTTCATTCTCACAACTTTACATGCCATATGTTCCCCCATCAGTAAATGTTTCGGGAATTATGAAACACACCAACATTCAGGTGGGGCATTATACCGGCACGGTTAATATTTCCATTCCGCTTGGTGCAGTGCCGGGTAAGGATATCTCTGTGCCCATCAGTTTAAATTACCATACGGCAGGAATAAAAGTACAGGAGGAAGCCAGCTCTGTTGGGTTGGGCTGGAACCTGAATTCGGGTGGTGCTATTACCCGATTAGTGAGAGGGATGCCCGATGGTGGTTCAAAGCCTTTTTGCGATGAGAACGCAATTATGAGTTATTATTCTAATTCCTTCGGAAGCTGCGATGGTGAGCGGGATTTGTTTTATTTCTCCTTAATGGGGCGAAATGGCCAATTGTTTCTTGATGCCAACGGCATACCGCATACCATGCCGTACCAGGATTTGGTGATTTCACCTGGAGTTGGGCCGGCAGGAATAGGGTATTGGATGATAACAGATGAAAAAGGGTACCGGTATTATTTTGGCGAAGCCCCGTCAAACCGGGAGGAAACCACCTATTATGTTGGAAATTCGAGTTCGGGTTATTCAGAAAAGGAAACCTTTATTTCAACATGGTACTTAACGCGCATCATTTCACCGGCCGGTGTTCAGGTCGCCACTTTTACCTATGCTCAAGGGTCAGATTATGAGTACTTTTATTATCATGACCTTGGGGAGGATCCTCCAGGTTCACCACCTTTGCAGGTAACACCAACCAATACAAAAATAAAAATTAAAAATGCCAAATACATCAGTTCGATCACTACTTCAATTGCAAGTGCTTCGTTTACATATCAAACTACGCGAGAAGATTTGCCGGGAAGCTGGAGCCTGCTTTATGTAACACTAAACAATGACCCAAATGGTGGTGCTACGTTAAGGTACAAATTAGATATGGATTACTTTCCCGGTCAATTTGGATATCCGTATAACAGGCTCAGACTTGCAGCAATCCGGGAAGGAGTTACGCAGGAAACTACAGCTTATATCTTTAATTACTACGAAACAACAATAGCTGGTGGGAATCCAACTACCAGCGATCCAAATGTCGATCACTATGGATATTACAACTATATTAATTCGAGTAATAGCAACCGTCTTGGTAATAAAAATCCGGGTGGTCTTGATCGGAGAAGAGTATTTTCCCTGTCAGATATTACAAACTCAACAGGTAACCGAACTTCATTTGAATATGAAAGTAATTTTGAACGTGGTTTACGTATCAAATCTGTTTCAAACTTTGACGGAACAAACCTCGTATCCAGATCAACATTTTCCTATAGCGGAGCAATGACCATCGGAACGCCAATCTATGAGTACACCGACACCGAGTCCGGCTCAATTATAATGTCATCTTCATCGTTTCGCGATCTCTTCGATCTCTCAGGCACTACGGTGGGCTATTCTACGGTTACTGAAATGTTTCTTGATAACTCCAAAATAGTAAGGGAGTTTTTGAACACAGAATTCCCGGATGAGCCTCCGCTTGCTAAAAAGTACTACCAGACGCTACCTCCTATTAACCAACCTCAGGATCAGGGAGATATTAGTAGTAATGAGCCGCCCTTCCCACCAAGTACACCTCGTTTCTGGATGCGCGGGTTACTGCGCGAACAGCGTATTTACGATAACCAGAATAACCTGTTAAAAATGGACGTGATAACCTACCAGGATGTAGGAGACGGAACCAGTGTCTCCAATCAGGTGGTAATTCGAACCAGATTGTCAATGGGTGATTGGGTAACCTATCATGTTGGTAAGTACCACTACCGTTCACGAACTATGGTACCTGCTACCGTGCACTCTTTTTCATATAGCCAGGAGAACTATTCTGATCATATTATTGAAAAAACCACGTTTGCATATCACAATATCCATAAAACGTTCCCGGTATCGGTTATCCGACAGGTTGGTTTTGGCCCGGAGGAGAAAATAAGTTTCCGTTATCCGGTGGATGTGGCGGGTGGCTCTACGCAACCGGCAAGCCCAGATGCGCTGGCTGCGGGTATCTGGTCCATGATCAACAACCACATCATTGAGCCGGTGGAGAAGATTAGCTGGTTCAAAGATGTTGGCGCACCTGCATTTAAAGTTACCGGGGCGGAGCTTGTGTCGTACAGAAGAAACGCTACGCTTGACAGGCCGTTACCTGTTTCAACCTATAGTCTTCCACTTGGTGAGCCCATTGCTTCGCTAAGTCCTGAGGCTTCCCTAACAGGCAACGGCTCCGTGTTTTCATTTGATAACCGCTACCGGCTGCTGGATACGTTTACCTTCACTGATCCAACAGCCACACTCTCATCGGTGCAGGGCGCAAGCGGTATTTCAACATCCTACCAATGGTTAAATAATACACTTCTTTCATCGGTCATTACCAACCCGGGCACGAATCAGTTTAAGCGCGACTATTTGTATAACTCCATCAATGGTGTAACACGAATAACCGATGAAAACGGAAGAAACATAAATTACCAATACGATCAGAACTTCGGCCGGTTGCAAAGGGTGAAGGATCATGAGAACAATATAGTCACCCGGTACCGCTACCACATAAAGGGTGAACCCGAAGAGCTTAAAAACGGCCAGATCATCCATACCTGCGCAATGACGGGCACCCCGATTACCTTTACCTGTTATGAAAACACGGAATACGGGCAGACCAGCTATTACTGGAATTTTGGTGACGGTAACAGCGGCACATCAACCGGTGACATCAACTATACCTATAGTGATCGGGGCACCTACGAAGTAAAATTGCGAAAGGAAAACCCGGAGTATTATTCACTGAACACAGGTATTACTGTTGCTGTTCACAAGGCAATAACCGGCCTGTCAGGTTATATTGATGGCCCTTCAACGTATGATGTATGCTCACTGGCACCGCCACCTCCAACCTTGCTTGTTGCGTACACAAGTGGCGATGCGTTAACGTATGCCTGGGAGTATTCTTTCAACGGTGGTTGGTGGTGGTCCATGGGTTCCGGCACAGGCCCGGTAACCGGGTACATCACTTCAGCTCCACCAAGTGGTTTCGGTAATTCAACAGTTGTGGGAACTTGGCAAATACGCTGCACCGTTACCGATGCATGTGGCAACGCGTATACCAAGGAGTTTACCCTCATCAATTATGCGAGTGACCCGGGTTGTGAAACTCACTAAAGCAGCAGTCATGAATACCACAACATACATCATCGTTTTTCTGGTTGCAATCAGTACCGTTGCCGGTATCGCCCAACCGGTAGAAGTGGTATCATCCAAAGTACTTTCAGTCTCAAGTGTCACCTCGTATGTTTACAGCGTTGAGGTCAAACTTGCTCCAGGTTTTACGGCAAGCGCACAAACTGATGGTGAGTTCTTCTGCCGGCATGAAAATTACCAGAACCAGATACTTTCGTTAACGAGCAACCTGGTTCGCATTGAACATGCCATCGGGGCCACCACCTCCGATGCCACCTTTTCGACATTTAACAATACGCAGAAACAGATTACGTACCAGTACTTCGATGGTGCTGGCAGACCGGTGCAATCCATTGCTGTAAAAGGCAGCCCGGGCGCGAAGGATGCCGTTGTGTTCAGTGCCTATGAAACTGACGGCTGGCAAACAAAAGGTTACCTGCCCCATGTTACCTCAAAGACAACCAATGGCTCTCTTGCTGCTGATGTGTTAAATGATCAGGCATTATTTTATACCAATACGCCAAAAACAGCCAACGACATTCGGCCGTTCTCCGAGCATACGCTCATCGAAAAATCAGCGTTGGGCAGAGTAAAGGAAGCCTATGGCCCCGGTAACGCATGGTATAGTGCCCATCACAAGTCAACCTCCTTGTTTTCAGTTAATACTTCCGCGGTGCCGGTAAAGCGTTGGCAAATCAGTGAATCCACCGGCTTACCTTTCTCAAATTCCAACTATCCGGATGGCACAGTGAGCATCTCAAAAGGCTCGGATGAGGAAGGTTCTCAATCCTCTTCGATGACCGATTTCCGCGGCAATACGGTTCAGACAACTATTCACGGCTCTCCGGAATTAATAACTTATTACGTTTATGATCATTTTGGAAGATTACGGTTTACCATTCCACCTGAAGCATCCGGTAACCTTAGTCCTGATCAGACTTTTATTGATAAGTGGGCATTTCAATATGTATATGATGCCCGGGGCAGATTGGTGAAAGAGAAAAGGCCAGGAACAGACTGGCAATATTACATCTATGACCAGTGGGATAGAATGGTGCTAAGCCAGGACGGAAACCAGCGAGCCAAAATCCCGAAGGAATGGAATTTTGTAAAGTACGATGCTTTGAACCGGCCAGTCATGACCGGGATTATTACCAGCAACAATAATTTTGACCAGATGGTGGCTGCGGTTACCGGTGGTCATCACGAAACCAGGAATACATCGGCTGTTGGCTATACATTATCTAATTCTTTTCCAAGCGTTACAGAGTCCAACATACTCACCATTTCTTATTACGATGATTACGGATTTGTAGGCAATGCCGGATGGGATGCAGAAGGAAACAACTTTTCATTTCAGTCCGATCCGTTATTCCCGGAACCACAGTTCACGGCAGTTAAGACACTGCCAACTGGTTCGAAAGTAAAATTATTAGGTCAGAATACATGGCTTAACCTGGTTGTGTACTACGATAAGAAGTACAGGCCTATTCAATCCGTGGAGGAGCATCATCTTGGAGGCATTGACAGATCCTTTACGGAGTACAACTTTCCGGGTTGGGTACTAAAAACCAAACGGGTACATAACTCTACGCTGGGATCGGCCACGATCCTCGAAGAATACGACTATGATCATGGAGGCAGGCTGACAAAACATTACCACACCATTGACAATGGCACGCGCACGCTGTTGGCGGCCAATAATTACAACGAGCTGGGGCAGTTGGTAGAAGTAAACACCCATTCAACCGATGAAATTAATTTCCTGCAATCTACCGACTACCGGTATAACATTCGTGGCTGGTTAACACACATCAATAATTCAACCCTTACAAATGATGGTGTAAATAACGATGACACCAATGACCTGTTTGGAATGCAGATCATTTATTATGATGAAACACAAACGGTAAATGGTGTTAATACCAACCCACGATATAATGGGCTGATCAGTGCTATTAAATGGAAGACTGATAACAAAAAAGACCCGCCACAGGAAAGAATATACGGGCATTACTATACGCCCGATGTAAACCAGTTAAGTCAATCATTATATGCAGCAAAAGGCGGAAGCAGTTGGACAGCAGAGCCTGGTTTCTACGACCTGACAAATCTTACCTATGATAAGAACGGGAATATTCAAACCCTTAACCGGTATGCCAAGGCGAACAATACCCGCATTACACTCGATCAGCTTACTTACGGCTACGGAAGCAACGGAAACAAATTAACAAATGTTGAAGATGCCGGTAATCCTTCCTTTGGATTTAAAAATGGTACGGTAGGCATTCCCACAGAGTATGATTATGACCCTGGTGGAAACCTGGTATCAGACCTGAATAAAGAAATTATTGAAGTGAGATACAATTATCTCAACCTGCCGGACTACATAGAGTTTTATGACGGGTGGAAACTGGAGTACACCTACGATGCAACAGGGTATGCTGTAAAAAAAGTCCTGAAAAAAGGCAATACTATAGTGCGCCAGGTTGACTATGCACACGGCATTCAGTACTTCGATAATGCATTAACCTTAATCTTCACCGCGAAAGGCCGGGCGGTTAAACAGAACAACACCTATGACTACGAATATTTCCTCACGGATCATCTTGGCAACACACGTGTTGTGTATGGCTACCTGCGTGATACTGATGTTTTCAAGGCAACCATGGAAACGGGTAATGCCTCAACAGAGGAAATTGATTTTAAAAATATTCCTTCTTCAAGATATCAGGACCCGCTTTACAACCATACCCCAAAAACGCTCGATATTCCAGTGCCCGACCGGTCGGCCATAACCAATGGCTACCTGGGTAAAGCTATTGGCCCCGCTAAAATGTTACAGGTGAGCGCGGGCGATAAGATTACACTTGAAGTTTTTGCGCGTTACACCACATCCACATCCGGTAACAATACCGTTATCAATAACCTGGTAGCGGCCGTAACAGGCGCATATGGCATTGTGAACGCAGGAGAAACACAAACGGCTTACCAGGCACTGAACAATAACCTGCCCGGCACTTCTGCGCTGATACCAACCGCAACAAACGTTCCTAAAGCATACCTGTACTACATTATTTTTAACAGCAGCTATGTTTACCAGCAATTTGGGTATTTCTCCGTTCCGTTCGAAGCTGCATTGGGCCATGTACCGTTGAAGCTTGAGGTTAATGTGCCTGTAAACGGCTTTTTGTACACCTATGTAGCCAACGAAAGCAATGTAAGCTCTGCTACAAGCGTGTTTTTTGATGATTTTACCATCATCCACGAAAAGAATACCTACAGTTTGCGGGTAGTGGAAAGCATAGACTATGATCCTTTTGGTGTAGTGCTGGAAGGTACATATTATGTGGATGTGAGCAGGCCGTTAAATAGTTACTTGTACCAGGGTGAATTTGCTGAGTTTGAGAGTTTAACGGGATGGAACAGGTTTGCTTTACGAGCTAATTATGATGCAACATTAGGAAGATGGTTCAGCGAAGACCCTTATGACCAGTTTACATCTACATACATTGGAATGGGTAACGATTTCATTAATGGTGCGGATCCCGATGGCGGTTTATTCTTTAGTCTTGGCGGAGCTTTTGCCGGAGCCCTTATTGGTGGAGCCGTTGGTGGTTTAGCCGGTTATTTTTTTGATCGTGATAATTGGCAAAAATGGGCATTGACTGGTGCCTTGGCAGTAGGTTTATATACAGGGTTTACGATGGATCCTTTAACATATTCACCGGTTTATGTAAAAGGTTTTACTAAATTCGGAGCACAGTTTAAACAGGTATTTAGTGGAAATTCCGGATATATCATGGAAGGGTATCGCAGAATAGGGTATCATACATATGGTAGGAAAAATACAGACCCGATACAATGGTTAGATGAAATTGTAGTTGTAGGAAGAAGCACCCATGTCCCAGACCTTAGTCCAAGGAGGCCAAAACCTTTGGTTGAATCAATTCCAATTACACCGAGGATTGTACCTGTAAACATTCCGCGACCTAAGCCAATACTCCGCCCTTTAGTAGCAAATATTAATCAATTTGGCGTAATTAGTGGTCAAAATGTGACATTTCAAGATGGAGTTAACTATTTTAAAAGAGCAAGGGAGGATTTGTTAATTGAATGGTTAAAAGATCACCATGAAGAAGTGGAAGAAATTATAATTGAATTAGATAGGGGAACGACTGGATCTGAGAATGAAGTACGATCTGCTATTGAGCATATTCGTAACACTCTTCGAACTTGGCGTATTCCTTCAGGCAAAATAAAAATCAGACGCTTAAGAGGCAGCGGTAGAGGATCTATTCGCGTTATTCCCTACGGACGATGAAACAGAATTGTATAATACTGGCCAGGATACTGTTATTGTTTTTACCCGGTTGTGATCTCAGTGATTCGGGTAATCAAAATACAGTACCGTATCAATCATTCACACTTAATGCAGCAAAGGATACTTTAATAGTCGGTAAACAGGGGACCAGGATATTCATTCCCGGTCGGTCATTTGTGAATAAGGACTCGGTATTTGTAAGTGAGGTTGAATTGCAACTTGAGGAGTATTATGAAAGATCCGATATGCTATTAAGGGGTTTGACAACGTTATCCGGTGATAAGGTTCTTGAAACCGGTGGGATGATTCATATTAGTGCCGTGTCGGGAAATCAAAAGGTATTTTTATCTGGAAATTCGTATCTGGACATTTACTTTAAAAAGCATGACACAACCAGGTTATTCTTGCCATTCCAGGGTGCGCTTACAAATGATCGCGGTGAAATAACTTGGGTAGTCAGTGATTCGATAAAATTAGAGGGAACTATGGGTTTTGAGATTATTGGTGGTTATTCCTTTGTGGACACTTTAATTGCGACCCTGAGTCCTGCGCAATCTTTTTTCAGGAGCAGGATTATGGGTTGGATTAATACAGATATTTTTATTAAGTACAATGGTAATAGAGCAATATGGGTCAAGACTCAAATCAACCGCAAAATACGCCTCAGTTTGGCATTAGAAGAAATTAATGTAATAATCCCAGGTAAGCCTATTGGGCTTTCATTTTATACTTTCACTGTTCCGGATTCGCTCAATTATATCATTTTTGCTAAAGAAATTATTGGAAATAAGATTTACTACGATCTCATACCAAAAGAACGTATCCGGGGGGATACAATTGAAGTTCGTCTGAAGCTGGGTTCAGCTCAACGGATTAAGGATGAAATTGACTTATGGATGAATGCGAACGAGAAGTAGACAGTGATAATACTTCTATCATAAGCATGGAATAAAATGAAGCAGTTAATAACATCAATAGCGTTCATGGCGGTTTTTACTGCGGCCTACCCACAAGCCAACAGTAAAAATTACCTGCGCCTTAACGCAGGCGCCTCTTTCCCGGTAGGCAGGTTTGGCAGCGATGAGGTTAAGCCCGGCATTTCGTACAATGGCCTGGCTAAAACCGGCTACCATGTGGGGCTTGCGTATGGTCGCTACTTTAAACCAAACTGGGGCATTCAGGTTTCCGGCAGGTGTTCATCCTTCCCCCGGAACACCGATACGCTGTTCTATGTTTATTGGCCCGCGGGCTATCAGGAAATATTTGGAGTCAAATCTGAGCCCTACCGAATGGGTTCATTTACCGCAGGCATGTTCTATGATTTTTTTAAAAAACAAAAGATTACGGTAAGTGGTGGATTCGGGCTTGGCCTGCTGGTTGTTACATACCCGTATGTATTTCTTTGGCAAAAAGTTAACTTGTTCAATGAGGCAACCCTGGAGGCTGAAAATGATCTGACTTTTACCTACAACCTTGAGTTCACCGGAACGTATCAGCTTTCTCAAAAGAGTAAACTCATCCTTGGCTTACGGTATATGCATGCCCAGGCAGAATATGAAGTCTTTCAAAGGAATTGGCTTACCCCTAATTCACCCGCAATACCTGTATATCATTCTTACAGGCGGCAATCCATTAGTTCAATTGATACGAGTGTTGGCTTTATTTATTTCTTTTGATGAACTGCTCATGCTTCATATTCATTGTTCTTTTTGGAGCGTTGGCAGGTCAGGCCTTCAGCCAGACTGAGGTTGCCCGGAATTTCTTGCCGGCTAAAGATATCCGTAAAGTCGAAGCAGCAGGTATGGCAAGGGAAAAGCTAAAGCAATACAAAAAACTGTACGCCAAAGACAGCCTGCGCAGGCTTAAGGAGGAGGCACGAAACCTGAGGAAGCGTTCGGACAGCCTGTGGCGCTTACGTGAACACTTACCAGACTCATCCGGTTTAACCATTGATTCAACTTACATTTTAGGGCATGGAGTTCAATTGCCCGATTCAATTACGAATCTACTGGCTGTCGATTCGATAGCCGGATTCAGGGACTTGTTAACCGATTCACTGGCAGACTATAGCCAACTGGCAAAAATGTATAAAGATAAGTACGCTGCCTACGGCAATGTTGATACAGTTAAAAGATTTGTCCGTTCGGAAGCCTCCGGCTGGGCAAATAATTATATTGAAAATCTTCTTGAAATCAAGGAGCTGAAACAGTATGATGAGCAGGTAAAGAATTTTAGACCGTTGCAAAACGAGTATAAGAGACAAGTTGAAGCGTTGAACGACTCAGCCTATCGGAAAGAACAAGCCAGGAAGATAGCAGAAGAAATAGCGGCAGATTACCTCGCCACGCACCCCGAGATCATGCAGCCGGCCAAAAAGAAGTTTGACGGGCTCATGAAGAAGTACGCAGTTGTTCCAAATTCATCTGACTTGTCATCGGCACGGAAACGAACTTCACTCCAAGGCTATTTGCTGCGTGAAAGGCTGTATGTTGCCACGAATTTCCAGGTGTTGAGCATTCGGCCGTTTTCAATTGATTTCGCGCCTGCTGTGGGTTACCGCTTTACAGCCCGGCTTGTTGCGGGCACCGGTGTTACAATCAGAAAAACGTTTGATCAGCCTCAACCTGATATGACTCCGGAAGTATTTGGATACAAAGTTTTTGGTAGTTATGATATACTCAGTACTTTCTTTGTATATTCAGAAGTGGCCAGAAACTCAACCCTTGTTACCATTAATGACCAGTTTAGTGCAGCAAGAATTTGGGAATTAAGCCTGGCGGCCGGCATCGGCAGGCAATTTCTTATTCATCCGAAAATCGAGATGACCCTGCTTGTGACATATGATTTTCTGCACAAACCCGGGAATATTACTTACCCTTCTCCGTGGAGCATTCGAGTCGGCTTCCAGCTAAGTGAGCTGGCACTGTTGAAGAAGAGGCCAAATCTTGGCAAGTATCAGCGATAAGATGTAGAACCCATTTATTTTTGAAATCATCAAGTGTTTTGATCAAATGCAGGAGAGTTTTCTGGGTATTCCTTTGAGAAAATAGTGAAATGGGAGGAGCCTAAAGCCAATAGCCGCTAAACTGAGGCTTTACGCCCTTTGTGGTTTCTGCATTCTATTTTTGGCAATGACCTCTTACAATTCCAGTTGCATCACCGGACTGTATGCTCAAAAAGGCTAAATCCGCACGCATTACGTTTCGGCTCGTCTCCGCTTAACCGCAAATGCCACCTGCCGCAGGGGTTACTTGTTTATTTGGATATTGCGGGTAGGCGATTTTCTTCATGGCACCAACCAACTAAAGGCCTGCACCGGCTAAACCCCGGGCAGAGTTTTACAAATGTTTCCTGTAATACAAGAAATATTATCAATAAATATCCTTATATACAAGGAATTTTATACATTTGTCGCGATGCATCATGTGCTGAAAGATATCCTGGCCGACTTTCACGCCTCGCCACTGCAGGTGGTAACTCCGCGTGAGTTGGAGTTGCCGCTCAACTCGGGCAAAGCCATATCGCTGATAGGCCCCAGGCGCAGCGGTAAAAGCTTTTATTTTTTTCAACTCATGCATCAATTGGTCAGAAGCGGTGTTCCTAAAACCAACATCCTCTACCTGAACTTCGAAGATGAACGCCTGAACCTCAAAGCCGAAGATCTCGATATAGTTTTGAAAGCTTACCAAGAGCTTTATCCCGATACCGACTGGAAGACGTGTTACTTCTTTTTCGATGAAATCCAGAACATAACGCATTGGGAAAAATTTGCCCGCAGGTGTTACGATTCCTACACGCGCAACCTGTTCCTTACGGGCTCCAACGCCAATTTGCTTAGCATGGAGATAGCCACGGCCATGCGCGGCCGCTCGTTAACATTTGAAATATTACCACTCTCCTTCCGTGAATACCTGTCGTTCAGGAAAATAAATTATTCCAGACAAGACACAGCCACCAAAGCCAACATCAGTAAGCTGTTTCATGCCTACCTGGAAGAGGGTGGCTACCCGGAAGTGGTGCAATTGCCCGAGGGCCTCAAAACGCAGGCGCTTCAGGAGTATTTTGATGTAATGATGTATCGCGATTTGGTGGAGCGTTATGCATTCACCAATCTGCCGGTTGTAAAATATTTCCTGAAAAGATTGGCCAGCACCACCGGTTCATACTTATCGTTGAACAAACTCTACCGTGAACTTCGTTCGCAAGGCTATAAGCTCGATAAAAATTTCTTATACCAGGCCAATGAGGCGGCCAAAGCCGTTTACCTGTCGATACCCGTTTCAAAATTTGACTTTTCTGAATTAAAGCGCGTTAACAGCGACAAAAAAAACTATTTTATCGACAACGGCTTACTTAACGCCATCACCTTCAAATTCAGTAAAGATTATGGCAAATTGCTTGAAAATCTCTGCTACCTGGAGCTGAGACGACAAAAACGGGAAGTCTATTATTATAAAGACACGAAAGAATGCGACTTTGTATTGTTTGATAAAGAAAAGCCGACACCCCTGCAGGTTTCTTACATCATAACTGACCCGTACACCTATGAGAGGGAACTTTCCGGATTGCTGCATGCGTGCAAAAAACTGAAATCTAAAAGAGGTATAATCATATCCACTACACCCAGGCCTGACGAAAAAATTGACGGGATTCAGGTTGAGCATGTGGCGGCTTTTGATTTTATGTTCCGGCATAATGTAATATGAATAAACTAACTTCACCTTTGTTGGTGTAACGGAAGGGTTGTATTTATTTTCCTTGTTGGTGAGCCGTGCTCATTCCGGCCTGCAACACCAACCAGGACGAAAATTCAAAAAGCAGAATGAGATCATTCCGGTAGCTGTCGTGACGCGATGATTGCTGGATTTTTATGATGGCTGTGGGTGATCTCCATATAATCACTATTTGCTACCTTTAAGCAATGCGCAACTTTCTGAAGGGTAAACTCAACCGGATATTACTCATGCTGCTGGCGGGCAGCTTTGCAGCAGGATTTTTTCTGGTGAACCAATCCCAACTAAGCGATAACCAGCTGGCCGCCCGCATTCAGCAAAATATTGAGAAGGTACTGCAGCGAACCGATCAGGAGGCTAACATCCTTGCCGCTCAGTTAAACAAGAATCCGGAGGCCATCATAACCACACGCCAGGAACACCATACGTTTTTTCTGATAAAGGATGCCGCAATTTTTCGCTGGACGGGCAATGAACTCTGGCCTCCTGTTCGTGCACTGATGGAAGGTTCTACACTTCGCTTCATAAAATCAGGTGCTGATGAATTTATCTGCAAACGTTACACCGTAGGCGATGAGGTGTACCTCGTTGCGGCCATTGCCATGCGAAAGCAATACCGGATACAGAATGAATACCTTAAATCCTGGTACAATACTGCAGTGCTGCCCATGCACGCTGTTCAGTTACTGGATCCGGCTTCTCCACGTGGAACTCCGGTTTATGTTGGAAGTAACCTGCTGCTTAAGATTCAGCCGGTTGGAGAAAATACCGGCTTAAGCCACACCCTTGGCACAACAGTATTGTTGATTGGGGTAATACTTGCTTGTATTGTGTTATACCGTATCGTGCTGTATTTCCCGGATAGGCCTGCCGTGGGTTTTCTTATTCTGGGGGCAGGTTTTGTGGTGGTGAGGCTCACCATGCTGGTTGCCCGGTTCCCTGCCCAATTTACCACCTTACCGCTGTTCGATCCGAAAAATTACGCTTCATCCGGTTTTAACCCGAACCTGGGCGACCTGCTTTTTAATTCGGTATGTGTGCTTTTATTATGCTTATACCTGTTTCTGAACTATTCAAAATTAGGAGGCCTGCATACCGCGTTGAGCAAGCCGGCATGGCGGTTGGTGATCATGAGTTTTAGCGCAGCGGCTATATTCTTCGGCTTTCTTTTCCCGTTTGTTGTAATTCAAACGATATACAACAACTCAGCAATTACACTGGCTATTTCCGAATCCATATCGTTCAATATGGTAAGATCGGTTGCACTCTTGGTTGTACTGATTTCCTGGCTTAGCGCGTTTATGTTCGTGCATATTTTTACCCGCTTACTCTCGGGCAGTAAATATTATATGCATTTCTTTTTGTGCTTGCTGGTTGGCTTAAGTGCTTTTGTTATCATCAATGAGTCAACCGGTCAGTATTACTGGCCTTCGCTGGCAGGGGGTATTATTTACCTGCTGGCCGTTATTTTTTTTCGTCTTGATCATTCACTTATGCACCTGCGCTATGCTTCGTTCGGATATTTCCTGGTGGCTATTGTGGCCTTCTCAGCGGTAGGGTATAGCGCTGTAAGTTGGTTTACTTCAAAGGAGCGGGCACAGCAGCAGATGCAATTTGCCTCTGATTTTTTATTGGAACGCGATAATTTTGGTGAGTACCTGCTTGATGAAGTCTCCCGTAAAATTGAGGCAGATGCCTTTATTCAAAACCGGATGAGTGGCCTTTTTATAAACAAGGAGGCCGTAAAGCAAAAAATCAGGCAGGTATTTCTTCCGGGGTATTTTAACAAATACACAATTGATTTGTTGTTGTTCGGCAGTAATGGCCAGCCCCTGGATGACTCAACACCCGGTAACTTTTCAACATGGCTTGGCCGTTTGGATGAGCAAGCGGTTAAAACGGAGTATCCATCAATTTACTATATCAATCCGAACCAGGAGGAGATCGGTGCGCGATACATCTCCGTTATTCGCATTGCCCGAAAAGACCTCACCATGGGTTTTGTGGTCATCAGCCTTGCGTTGCGTAAAGTTATTCCGGAAAATGTTTATCCCGAACTGTTGGTTGACAACCGGTTTCAGCGTTCATTTCCCGCGCAAAACTACAGTTATGCGGTTTTTCGAAACCATCAGCCATTGTTCAGTTCGGGTGAGTACAATTACGACCGGTTTAATGAATTCGGCAATCCAGCCCTTTTTGGCAGTGGAGTAGTACGAAATGGTTACCATCACCTCGCTATCGAAGATCTGGAGGGCAGGCTTGCCGTGGTTTCTGCTAAGGTCCCTTCGGTGATCAGCCACATAGCTAACTTTTCATTTTTGCTGGTCTGCGGGCTGGGGCTGCTTATGGTGTTTCTTACGGGGGTAGGAATTTCGAATCTGATCAGGCAAAGGCAATCATCTTTTACCGAACGTGTTCAATTGATTCTAAATTTGTCGTTCTTCATTCCCTTGATTGCGGTAAGCCTGATTACACTGGGGTTAACCAGCCGGTCGGTGCAGGAGCAACTCAATGCCGAATACCTCTCAAAGTCACGCAATATTGCCGTGGCACTGGCTGCTCAGGTAACGGATCGGGAGGCAATTCCGGCTGGTTTTGAGGCCCAGTTTATTCAGCAGGTGGCGTTGGCTAACCTGGATGCAAATATGTTTTCTCCATCCGGCCACCTGGTTGTAACTACCCAACCCCTGATTTTCGAATACCAGTTGCTGGCCCCGGTTATTTCACCTCAGGCATTGAATCGGATTGTTAATGGCGACCGAGCATTTGTATTGCAGGAGCAGGTTGGCGCATTGAAGTACTATGTGGCCTATTCAGCAGTTTATGCAGGTGCATCCGGAAGGTTACTCGGTATTTTGGCAATACCTTACTTTCAATCACAACGCAGCCTTGAAGCAATGCAGATCACCGTCCTATCAAATATCCTCATCATTTTTACCTTAATGTTTCTCTTGCTCCTGATCGTTTCTTTCTTTGCTTCGTCATGGCTTACGCAGCCATTATCGATCATCGCTCAGAAAATCGGCCGCATTTCATTAACCGAGTCGAACCAGCCTATTGTGTGGCCTGTAGAGGATGAAATTGGCAGCCTGGTTCGTTCGTACAATCAAATGCTTGTTAAGCTCAGTGAAAGTAAATTGGAGTTGGAGCGTACCCAGCGCGAACGAACCTGGCGTGAAATTGCCCAGCAGGTTGCACATGAAATTAAGAACCCGCTTACGCCCATGAAATTAACGCTGCAGCAACTGCAGCGGGTAAATGAAAATGACCTTTCGGAGAAAATGAAGACCTCCATTGCTTCACTGCTTACGCAGATTGATGCGCTGGATGGGATTGCTGCTTCCTTCAGCAAATTTGCAAAAATGCCCGAACCGGTATTAGTACCTGTTGATTTGGTGGCTTTGCTGAAGGAAACCTGTGACCTTCATAAGCAGACCGGTAACGTAATTTTTGAGACCTCTTTAACCAAGGCAATGATAATGGCTGACAGGCAGTTACTGGGAAGTGCGGTTGGCAACCTTATTTTGAATGGCCTGCAGGCAGAACGGCAGGATGAGCGCGTAACCGTTACGGTAGGCTTGGAACAGTTGCTCGATGTTTACCGCATTAGTATTTCGGACAATGGAGCCGGCATAGCCGATGCGATACGCGATAGAATTTTTCTACCTCACTTCAGCACCAAGCAGTCGGGCTCGGGCCTGGGTCTCGCTATTACCCGACAGGGCATAGAACAAATGGGTGGTAAAATCTGGTTTGAATCGGAGGTGGGTAAGGGAACTCGTTTTTATGTGCAGTTCCCGATCATGCAGGGTTAACCCTTTCCGGATTCCTTCAGCGCAATCATCACTTTGTTGGCAAAAACAAAATCATCCAGTTCTTTTACACCGCTGTTAGTAATATCGGTTTTGCTTCCTTCCCAGAGTTTGCGGCCCTGGTAAATGAACATAATGTTTTCGCCAATACCCAAAACGGAATTCATATCGTGCGAAACCACAATGGTAGTAGTGTCGTAATCTTCAGTTAAGTCGCGGATCAGTTCATCAATCAGGATGGAAGTTTGCGGGTCAAGGCCTGAATTGGGCTCATCGCAAAACAGGTAGCGCGGGTTATTAACGATGGCGCGTGCAATGCCAACCCGTTTGCGCATACCACCACTCAGTTCGGATGGCATTTTTTTATTTGCTCCTTTCAGGCCAACGCGGTTAAGCACCAGGTTCACCCGATCCTGCTTTTCATCACGGGGCATGTTGGCAAGCATATCCAGCGGAAAGCGCACGTTCTCTTCTACATTTTTTGAGTCGAACAGGGCGCCACCCTGAAACAGCATGCCGATTTCACGCCTTATTTCAATTTTATGGGAACGATCGCTATCTGTGAAATTCCGATTGTCAAAAAAAACTTTCCCTTCATCAGGTACCACCAGTTCAACAATGCATTTTAATAATACACTTTTACCGGTTCCTGATGCTCCGATAATCAGGTTGGGTTTTCCTTTTTTAAATATACCACTGATGTTATGAAGCACCTTGCGGTCGCCAAATGATTTGCTGATGTTTTTTAGTTCAATCATGCCGGTGAGAGTAGGAGTTGTGCCAGTAAATAATCGGCAAGCAGGATTGCAATTACACTTGTGGTAACTGCTTTGGTACTGGAGATGCCTACTTCAAGTGCTCCGCCTGTTGTGAAGTATCCTTTGAAGGAAGATATCGATGATACCAAAAAGCCAAATGCAACAGACTTGATTAATGCAAACGTTATGGTAAACGGGTTGAAGGCATAGCGTATTCCATAAATGTACTCAGTGGGTGACAGGATTCCGGTTAACAGGCCCACCAGGTAACCGCCCATTAATGCGCAAACACCGGATACGATCACCAGCATAGGGAACATCAGGAGGGAGGCCGTTATTTTTGGTAATACCAGGTAATTCACCGAATTAATACCCATTACTTCAAGGGCATCAATTTGTTCTGTAATGCGCATAGTTCCCAGATTGCCCGCCATGCTGGACCCAACCTTTCCGGCATAGATAATGGCCATTACCGTAGGAGCCAGTTCCAATACGGTCATTTCACGAACAACCTGTGAGATGACATAGCGGGGGATGTAAGGAGCCACCAGGTTAAAGGCGGTTTGAACGGTTGACACAGCGCCCATGAAGGAAGACACCAGAACAAAAAGAAAGATCGAATCCAGACCAATCAGCACGCACTCATCAACAACCAGTTTGTAGTGGGTTTTAAATGACTCGCGGTTTACCAGCAGGTTGCCTAAAAATATAAAGTACCGACCTACTTCTTTCATTGAATTCTCTATCTTGCTAAAGATAGCCAAAAATACTAATCCCTATTAAATGAAAAAGTTGTTGGTAGTTACCGGTGGAACAAAAGGCATCGGGCGGGCAGTGATTGAAAAATTTATGACCAATGGTTTTGACGTGGCAACCTGTGCCCGAAAGCAAGACGAGCTGGATGCAATGCAACAGCAACTGCAAAAGGCCCATGCGGGCAGCAGGGTGTTCACCTTTGCTGCAGATATGTCAGATAAAGTGCAGGCCAAGTTATTTTGTGATTTTGTTCGTGGCCTTAGCCGGCCTCCGGATGTGCTGGTAAACAATGCCGGCTATTTTGTTCCCGGGTCTATCTCCACCGAGCCAGACGGAACCCTGGAAAGCATGATGAACGCTAACCTGTACAGCGCTTATTATACTACACGGGGTATTGTTTCAGCTATGAAGCAAAATAAATCCGGACACATCTTTAACATTTGTTCCATAGCCAGCATTAAAGCCTATGCAAACGGAGGCTCCTATGCCATTACCAAATTTGCCTTACTTGGTTTTTCAAAATGCCTGCGAGAAGAATTGAAACAAGAGGGCATCCGGGTAACGGCCGTATTGCCGGGGGCTACTAAAACGGCCAGTTGGGATAGTGTAAACCTGCCTGATGAGCGATTTATGAAAGCGGAAGATATAGCTGAGATGATCTTTGCCGCCTGGTCGCTTTCTGCTCGTAGTGTAGTGGAAGAAATCCTCATACGGCCACAATTGGGCGATATTTGATTTAGTTGCCTTGAGTTCAAACAAAACACCGTTATAACGGTTAATTTTACAGAAAGCTTTTTCTGTGAACCCTGTTATTTCAGCCACCCGCCAGTATTGCGAGAGTCTGGTACATTATAGCCGGAGAAAATCCCTCGAAGTTAAAATAGGGGATGTTCCACTCGGAGCCGGGCATCCCATTCGGATTCAGTCCATGACTACAGTTGATACCAAGGATACCAAAGGCTCGGTTGAGCAGGCGATCCGTATGGTGGAGTCGGGCTGTGAGTATGTACGGATTACAGCACCCAGCCTTAAGGAAGCGCAGAATCTGGAGGAGATCAAAAAAGAATTAAGGAAGCGGGGTTACAACGTGCCTCTTATTGCCGACATCCATTTTACGCCCAATGCCGCTGAGCTTGCCGCGCGCATTGTGGAAAAGGTGAGGATCAATCCCGGTAACTATGCTGATAAGAAGCGATTTGAAACCATCGAGTACACCGATTTAACCTATGAGGCTGAGCTGCAACGTATCCGCGAAAAGTTTACACCGCTGGTAAAAATCTGTAAAGAGTATGGCACAGCCATGCGCATTGGTACCAACCACGGTTCGCTGAGTGACCGGATCATGAGCCGCTATGGCGACACCCCATTGGGTATGGTGGAATCGGCTCTGGAGTTTTTACGGATATGTGAAGACCTTCAGTACTATAACATTGTATTGTCGATGAAGGCCAGCAATCCGCAGATTATGGTGCAGGCATACCGGCTGCTTGTTAACAAGTTGAATGAAGATGGATTTAAACCCTACCCGCTGCATTTGGGGGTAACCGAGGCTGGCGAAGGCGAGGATGGCCGTATTAAGTCGGCCGTAGGCATTGGTACGCTGCTTGAAGATGGCCTGGGCGATACCGTGCGGGTTTCGTTAACGGAGGAACCTGAATTTGAAGCCCCGGTTGCAAAAATCATGGTTGACCGATATCACAACCGCCATACCCATAAGCCGATAAAATCCATTGATGAGATACCTGTTGATCCGTTCTCCTATGTACGAAGAGTTACCCATGAAGTGGAGAATATTGGCGGTTCACACCATGTGCCCCGGGTTATTGCCGACCTTAGCGAACAGCCGATTACGGAGTATAAAGACCTGCGCGGTATCGGTCATTTTTATTTGCCTGAGCCGGATAAGTGGAAGATGAATGACCAGGGTGCGGATTATGTATACACAGGCAGGTACAGCATACCCTTTATGTTGCCCAACGGCCTCAAGGAA
>JBKBOE010000044.1:0-15563 GCA_046294915.1 Cyclobacteriaceae bacterium
CCTCCTCACCGGCAGGAGCCCCTTCTTCAGCTGGTTGAAAAATAAAAACGATTGCTCCTCTTAACTCATTTTTATGTTGTGCAAGTACCTCGGCCGTAGCCATTAAAATCGCCACATGGGTATCGTGCCCGCAGGCGTGCATTACCCCTGTTTCCTGACCGTTAAACGTAGCGCGTTCGCGTGAAGCAAACGGCAAACTGTTGCGCTCTGTTACCGGCAGGGCATCCATATCGGCACGTAAAGCGATAACCGGACCCGGCCTGGCGCCTTTAAGGATACCGACAACACCGGTATGGGCAATGCCGGTTTTCACTTCAAGCCCTAACCTGTTAAGATGGTCGGCAACCATTTTTGCCGTTTTAAATTCGCGGTTTGACAGTTCCGGGTATTGGTGGATGTTTCTCCGCCAGTCAATCATTTTCGGCTCAATTGCCAAAGCGGATTTTGTAACACTGGCCTGCAGTTTACCATTAACCTGCGCTAATGCAACCATACTGTACAGCAAGATGTAAAGTGTAATAAATTTTTTCATCAGAACGTTGATTTGAAACAAGATAGAAAAAACATGATCTTCGGCCAACCGGTTTAATGGAATGGGTTAAATTATTTGCAAATGAAGCGGAGGCAAGTGCGCGTTTAATGCACGGCAAACCGCAATTGGCGATTATTCACGGTAAACGCATCTGCCTGGTGTTGTACAAACATCTTTTCTATGCCGTGCAAGACCGCTGCACGCATAATGGCGAATCGCTGAGCAAGGGTGCAGTGAATCACCTGGGTGAAATTATTTGTCCGTGGCACAACTACTGTTTTGATTTGCAAACCGGCAGAGAACTTTCTGCCCGTTCAGCCGACTTGAAGACCTATCCGATTAAAACTGATGAAACCGGATTTTATGTGGGTATTAACTAAGCGTTCAAAAATATGCCCCTCTTTGGATCGTTATAATAGCATGGTGCGATTCATTTACTTACTGGCCTTTTTACCCGCATCTCTTTTCAGTCAAAGCCTGAACGATTTTTATCTGGCTAAGGAGGGGGCAATTCCTGAAAGGATTCTCAGCGGCAGGAGTATGGTGATGATAAGCCCCGACCTCACAGCAAAAGAAATACAAACACTCCACAACAGCTTCATAAAAACCGGCATTGATGCTGTTGGATACATCGAAGTTGATAACCTGTTTGCCGGTGTTGATGTTACGGTTGCCTATGTAAAATACTTTCAGGGCCGCGAAGTGTCCAATCTTATTTTTGCGTTAAAGAACAAGCAGGGCTATGAGTTAATTATCAGTCCGTTTGAAAGTGCCGATGGACCAAATGGACCCGTCTTGACCATTCCGGGCTCGGTATGGAGAATACAAAATACAGCACTGGATGAGGCCTTGTTAACCCTTTACCGTACCGCGCTAACGGGCAGGCAAAAGCAGAACCTGCTCATCAACGAAATTCCAGAAACCGATCTTTCCGTTCAGGTAATAACCGGAAACCGAAGAGAATTATTTGCGTATGATTTAAAAGTTGATGCCCTTGCTGTTCAAAAATTTGGTGATGAGAAGCTGGACAAAGAGCTTGAAGAAATTATGAAAGGTTACCCGTTTAAGTACCAGCTTGTTGATCCGAAAATTCCGGAGGCAGACCTTCGCAAACAGCGATTTCTCTATGTGCTGAGGTATATCCATACCCGCGGCAAAGCCGCCAAACAATTGCTTGGCTACGATATGAGCAAAGGCGAAAGCGCCCTGGTTTCGGTTACCTATCCCAATGGGCTGGAACAAATAAAAACCATTCCGGCAGATGTTCCGGTATACAAATTTTATGTTCGGCAAATTGAGTTTGAACACGTTTTTCTGGGACCAAAATGGGATGCTGATATTACCTGGCAACAAGCCCTCCAAAACTTTATAAAAGGGCTGAAGAATGAAATGAAGATAAATTAATAGAGGCTTGAATTACTGCCCTTGGCATGATGGTTGCAACTGTATTCTAAAAAGGGAATGATATGAAGCCGTTGATTATTCTGTGTCTGATTGTAGCCTCACAAATTACGTGCTCTGCCTATGTATCAGCCATTGCCATTCAAGCCGAGAAATTTTCATCCATGCAGGTATTTGTAAATGGCAAACTTTTTAACAAGGATCCTGAAAACTTTGTGCGCATCCGAAGCACTCCGGGTTTATACACCATTCAGGTTAAGGTGTTAAACCCACACAACAAACAGTGGTACATGCTCAAACGCCAGATACGGGTTGAAAGGGGGTTTGAGTTTTTTTACCGTATTGAGTTCTCCGGAAACAATAAACCCGACTTAGTTGCCGTGAAGCGATACCCTGTTTACAGCAAGTACTTTCTTAACCCCGCCCTCTATAATAAACATCCGGTTACCTGACCGTCTTGCTCCGTGATCGGGTTATCAAAATACCCACAAGGATAATCAACAAAATCGTGAACGGCTTTACGCTAATCATAGAATGAAGGCCTCCTCCGAAAATTGCACCAATAAAATGGGCAACTGCTCCGAGTATACTCCCTATCACTCCGATAAACGTTCCAAAAAATCCGGCAACAATACCGAAGAAAGCACCTGCAATGCCTATGCCCGCCCCAAATAGTCCTCCGGCTAACCCAATCCATACCGGAAGCGTAATAACGAGCACTAAAAGAATAACCATTGTAGAGATCGCTTTCGTCATGCTATTTGAGGTTTCAGACATAACAACTCAAAAATTTAACCAAACTGATAAATGCTTAATTTTACCCCTGGCTAACAGGATCATCAAACCCAGGTAGTAGGTAATTGTACAAATACGGACAATCCGCCTGTACGTAAATCAAACACTTCTTGCGCATCTCCCGGTTAATTCAAATGCTAAAGTGGCCGGCCATTCTTGGCCTGGTGCTAACCATACTCTCCGTATTGATGATTACCGTTTTTCAAGACGCCCTGATCTTTCAGGCAGAAAAACTTGACCCCACTTATGCTTATTCATTTGAACTTCCCTTTCAGGAAATTTCAATTTCTACCGATGATGGCGAAACACTTAACGCCCTGTTGTTCTCACCGGCCGATACTTCCCGGGGGCTCATCCTTTACTTCCATGGAAATGCAGGCAGCCTGCAACGTTGGGGAAACATTGCCTCCGGGCTAACTGCACATGGTTACCAGGTGCTTGTATTCGATTACCGGGGTTATGGCAAGAGTACCGGTAAGCCAAGCGAGGAAGGTCTTTACCGGGATGCTGAGGCCATTTGGGAATGGGCAACAACCCACATGCCACATCAAAAACAAATTCTCTTTGGCCGCTCACTTGGCTCGGCAGTAGCCGCTTACTTGGCCGCACGGGTCAATCCGGATCTGCTCGTCCTTGAAACCCCTTTTGACAATTTACGCGGGGCAGTTAATCCGGTGTTCAGGCCACTGGTGAATATCTTCCCGCTTCGTTATACATTTCCTACCATCGATCGGGTAGAGCAAGCCTCATGCAAAAAGCTGATTTTTCATGGAACGGATGACCCGGTAGTTTCACTCAACTCAGCTTTGCGACTCAAAAATGCCTTGCGACCGGCAGATGAGTTTGTTATTCTTGAAGGTGGCACCCACGATAACCTGAGTGAATTTGTGCTCTACCGTCAAAAGCTTTCAGAAGCGTTAAAGTAATTCTTGCACTGGCCGCAATGCTCGTGTAACTTGTACCAATGTGGGTAAGCCTTTTGGTAACATTGGTGCTCGTTTATTCAGGATTTTGCCTGCTGCTTTACTTTCTGCAACATTTGTTTTTCTTCAGGCCCGAAATATTGGCCTCGCATTTTAAGTTTCAATATTCCTTTCCGTTTGAAGAGTACACTTTTGACATGGACGATGGCGGGCGAATAAATGCAGTGCATTTTACGGTACCCAACTCACGCGGAGTGATCTATTACCTGAAAGGAAATTCGCGCAGCATTAAAGGGTGGGGAAAGTTTGCAAAAGATTTTTTAAGTAACGGATATGATTTCTTTATGATGGATTACCGCGGGTTCGGTAAAAGCCGGGGTAAACGTACACAAACGAAACTCTTTGACGATGCCCAGTATCTTTACAAGTGGCTAAAAACACGGTATACGGAAGATCGCATCATTGTTTTTGGTCGCTCATTTGGTACCGGCATTGCCGCCCGCATAGCTTCGTGGAATACACCCCGACTGCTCGTGCTTGATTCACCCTATTATAGTTTTCTCTATAATGCCAATCGCTATGGTTTTTTTCTTCCGATGAAATGGATCCTGCGCTACGATCTGCGCACCGACCTGTATCTGAAAAATTCAGAATGCCCGGTGCATATCATTCACGGCACAGCCGACAGGCTTATATCATTTAAACAAAGCCTTATGCTTAAAAACTTATATCCCGAGAAAATCACACTTCATGCCATTGAAGGTGCCCGGCATAATAATCTGCCGGATTTTAGTGAATTTTATGAGGTGCTGTACGCTATTCTGTATGTAGAACCCGCTTCGGCCAAAGCTTGATGGAAAGTGCATCGGTTATCGATTTCACACGGGTATTTGATCTGCTGGATTATCAGCAAAAAAAATTTTCACAACACGCAAGCCTCTATTCATTTTTTAACGGCAAATGGAAAGCCTGGACTACCGATGCCATCCAAAAACAAGCAGACGA
This sequence comes from Cyclobacteriaceae bacterium, assembly GCA_046294915.1. Lineage (GTDB taxonomy): Bacteria > Bacteroidota > Bacteroidia > Cytophagales > Cyclobacteriaceae > UBA2336. Next base: position 4,657 of record JBKBOE010000044.1, read on the forward strand.
AGTTTCGTGCTGGCTGCTGGCGCAAGGATACCAGCCTGGCGATGTTGCCGCTATAGTACCCGTTATGGGTAGTCCGGAATGGATGATTATTGACTTCGCCTGTCAGCAGATTGGTATGATTGTGGTCCCTGTTCATCCCACTTCCTCTACGGAGGAAATGGTTTTCATCTTTAACGAAACTCAGGCTAAACTCTGCATCACCGCAACAACAGGGATTTATTTTAAAACCCAGCTGGTTAGTGCCGAAGTGCCTGGTTTAACGCATTGCTTTCACCTGGAAAAAAATGAGAAAGGTTATTTTACGGCATTTGGCAGTAAACCAACAGCCGGCACCATTAACCAACTGAAATTAGCCAAAAGCAACATTACCGAAAACCATACCCTTACTATTCTTTACACTTCGGGCACATCGGGTATTTCAAAGGGTGTTGTATTAACCCACAAAAACGTTGTCAGCAACATTAAATCAATTATTCCGGTATTGCCCGTGGAACCGGGCGACCGAGCGCTGAGCTTCCTTCCTTTCAGCCATATTTTTGAACGAACAACCTGTTATGCCTACATGGCCTTTGGTGTGAATGTTTACTTCAGTCCCTCCAAAGAAAGCATCAATTCCGATTTCAAGACAGTGCGGCCGGCATTCTTCACCACCGTTCCCAAAACCCTGGAAAAGATGTATGATTTTTTACTGGAAAAACGGGCATCCAAAAACATGGTAAAGCAAAAGCTTATTAGTTGGGCGATGAACGTTGGGCAGCATTATAAACACGAACGGGCACGAGGGCTGATATTCAGGTTAAAGCTATTTCTTGCCAAACTGCTCGTACTTAATCGCTGGCAAAAATTTCTAGGCGGGAAAGCACGATTTGTTATTGTTGGTGCAGCGGCCTTGCGGCCTGAAATAGCTCACCTGTTTTCGGCAACCGGTGTACTTGTCCTTTCCGGGTACGGCATGACGGAGGCCTCGCCATTTATTTCTGTAAACCGACCCCAACCCGGCCTGTACCGTTTCGGCACCGTAGGGCTGCCGCTGCCGGGCGTTGAGGTGATGATTGACCAGCCCAATGAAAACGGTGAGGGCGAAATTCTGGTGCGGGGCCCCAACGTAATGCAGGGCTACTTTAAGCGACCTGACTTAACAGCTAAAGTGCTTATTGATGGCTGGCTGCACACCGGAGACCTGGGCAAGTTTGTTGACCGGAAATTTCTGATGATTACCGGACGGAAAAAAGACATTTTTAAAACCACTGCCGGAATTTACATCTCACCCCAGCAACTGGAAGAACACTTCATCTCTTCACCTTTTATCTCACAATGCCTTGTGGTGGGCTTTAATAAGCCCTTTGTAAGTGCCGTATTGGTTCCCAACTTTGTGTTGCTGCAACGTTGGTGCGAAGAAACCGGTGTACACTGGACTGCCCCGTCTTATATGATTCACAACATTAAAGTGCAGCAAAAAATGCAGGAAGAAGTTGACCGGTTAAATGCCCGTCTTGAAAATTACAAACGCATAAAAAAATTTATTCTGAGCGATTCCGAATGGACTGTTGATTCAGGCGAAATGACTCTCTCTTTTAAAGTGATACGCCATAAACTGTTACTTAAACACGAGGCAGCTATAGAAAAACTTTATCATTAAACCGGTTATGGACCGCATGCAATTAACCCCTTGACTTAATAAATTAAATCTTTGATAACTTGTGAATAAATCTATTTTTCGGTTTTGACTTCACGATATTTCATTAATGCATAACAGGATAAAGTTCGGGGCGATTTTTCTTCTGCTGATTCAATTGCCGGGATACAGTCAGCAAAAGATTGAAGGCAAAATAGTTGACCGCGAAACCGGCAATCCCATTCCCTTTGCCTCCATAGGTATTTTGGGTACAGCCATGGGCACCAGTTCAAACCTCGATGGAGAGTTTACTTTACTTCTGCCGGAGCGTGCTTCCATAAAAGTTTCATGTGTGGGGTATGTGTCGTTAATGGTCAGCTCAACAGAAGACATGAAACTTATCCGCCTTACGCCCTTTACAATTGAACTCAACGAAATCGTTGTCACCCACCGGCCCATTAATGCCCGAAGGGTTGTTCAACGGGCATTTGCCAATACGGGGCGTAATTACGACAACCAGCCGTTCCTGCAACAGTTTTTCTACCGCCACTACTGTAAGGATGATTCGGTTTACGGGCGCCTGATTGAGGCCTTTGTAGATGTGTGGAAGCACCAGGGATACAAGCCGTTTCGCAAACGGGCAGGTGATAAAGAAGAAATGCGCGTAACCCAATTGCGCAGAAGCCTCGACAACACCGTTGCTGCCCAGGGACATACGCCCATTTCGCTGCGCAGCATCCTCCAGGCCGATATGGTGGGCTATCAGCAACTGGGAAAGAGTACCCACCTTAAAATGTACGAGGACGTGAGCAACCTGAAAACAGACTTCGAAAATTATACATTTACCTTTGAGGGCATCACTGCTTTTGACGGCCGCGATGTTTATAAAATCCGTTACTCATACAAACAAGATTCCATTTTAACAACAACAGGGTACATACCCGCACCCCACGCCAAGGGTATGCTGTACATTACTACCGATACCTACGCCTTTGTAAAAGTAGAGGAACTGAAATACGATGCGCAAGTTTCCATTAAAACATCGGCATTTTACCGCAAATACAACGAAAAATACTATCCCTATCATTTTATCAGGGAAGGAGAAACGCATTTCTCCGATAGCGGAAGACACTTCTTCCACATTGAATTAATGTCGGGGGGAATTAATCATCGCCCGGAATTAAGGTTTGAGGGAAAAGAACCGGGCAAATATGAACTGCTGACAATACCTTATGATTCCGCTTTCTGGAGCAATCATAACATGTTAAAAACAACCCCCCTGGAAGAACGCATCATCTACGATTTGGGCAGGGGCATACCGCTGAACCGGCAGTTTGAACTCTATAAGAAGTATGAATGGAGTACTTCAGAAGGAAACATAGAAGCTGAAGAAAAATTCAATTGGCTTGTCGATTTCAGCAAGAACAGAAAACTGGTGTACCTGGTTTTTTGGGACAATACCTGCGAGCGGGAGTGTGTTCAACAGTTGGAAGCAGTGAAGCAACTGCATCGGCTTTACCGGAACAACCTGATGGTAATTTTTCTTTCGAAAGAAACCGACACGAAACTTTGGGAGGAGCGGGTTGCCCGGTACAATTTATTTGCAGACGGTATTGTGAACTATCGCATCGGGGAGCATTCGGAAATTACCCGGAGGTACAAAATCAAAAAAGTGCCCGGTTTCCTCCTGTTGCTGAAAAACGGTGAGCCTTATCCGGCAGATGCGCCTACTGGCGAACCGGTGCCCGAGTCAACCTTAAAAAAGGTAATCTTCGAAGGGAAATAAAAAACCCGGAATTACTACCGGGTTTTGCGCTTATCGCGGCTGGTAAATCGTTAACCGAACTTTTGAATAACGAACAACCACAACCATCAAACGAACTTAAAACGGATACTGGCCTTTTTCAATAACATGATTAGCCACTTTTCTTCTTGCTTCTTTCAGGTTGTAGGGATCAATTTTGGTAAAGCGTTTCAGGCCCATCAGCATTAAGCGTTGCTCATCACCATCCGCAAACGAGGTAATTGCTTCGCGGCCGGCCGCAGCTGCCTTGTTTACTGCATGATGCAGGTAAATCATGGCCATTTCCTTCTGCATTTCGCATGCTTTTTCTCCCCGCTTGCCTATTAATTTCTCTACCCGTAACAGTGTTGATTCGGCCACGTACCCTTCAATAAGCATATCGGCCAGGTTCATTAAAATTTCCTGTTCATCGGAGAGTTTCATCATAAACTTTTGCACGGCAGCACCGGCTACCATAAGCCCGGCTTTTTTCAGGTTGGCAAGTACTTTCTTCTCCTTCACAAATATGCCTTCTTCCTCGGTTGCTCCGAAATCCGGGATAGACATAAGTTCTTTCTGAACGGCCATAGCCGGGTTCATCAAGTCTAGTGATCCCTTCATGGCGCGCTTTAACAGCATATCAATGGTAAGTAGCCTGTTAATTTCATTGGTGCCCTCAAATATTCTGTTGATGCGTGCATCGCGATAGGCCCTGTCCATAGGCCCTTCGGCTGAAAAGCCCATGCCACCATATATCTGCACCCCTTCATCCACTACAAAGTCGAGAACTTCAGAGCCATGGACTTTCAGAATGGCGCATTCAATGGCAAATTCTTCGAGCGATTTTAAGCGGGCTTTTCCCGGTTCCATGCCAGCAGTTACAAATGCGTTGTAGGCATCGTCTATGTTTTGCGATGCCCGGTAGTGTGCTGACTCCGATGCAAAGACTTTTGTGCACATCTCGGCAATCTTATGCTTGATGGCGCCAAAGTTGGCAATGGGCATTCCAAACTGCTTGCGTTCTTTGGCATAGGTAACCGCAGTGGAAATGGTTTTTTTGCTTCCGCCTACTGCGGCAACACCCAGTTTAATCCGGCCTATGTTGAGAATGTTTACGGCTATTTTAAAGCCGTTTTCGCGTTCGCTCAGCATATTCTCAACCGGAACTTTACAATCGGTAAAGAAAATCTGACGGGTGGAAGATCCCTTAATACCCATCTTCTTTTCTTCTTCATTCATGGTTATTCCGCCAAACGCTTTTTCAACAATAAAGGCGCTTAAGTTCTTGTCGTTATCGATCTTGGCAAACACCACATATACATCGGCAAAGCCACCGTTGGTAATCCACATTTTTTGCCCGTTGATGATGTAGTGTTTACCATCAGCGCTAAGGGTGGCCTTTGTTTTACCCGAGTTGGCATCGGAGCCGGAATCGGGCTCGGTTAAACAATAGGCTGCTTTCCACTCGCCTGTGGCAAGTTTGGGAATGTATTTCTTCTTTTGTTCCTCGTTGCCGTAGTATAAAATGGGTAATGTTCCAATGCCTGTGTGGGCGGAGATGGCTACAGCAAAGGAATGTCCAGCTCCGAGCACTTCGGCAATAAGCATGGCAGTGTTAAAGTCCATACCAAAGCCGCCCAGTTCCTGCGGTACCGAAGTGCCGAGCAAACCCAGTTCACCGGCTTTATCCAAAAGCGATGGCATTAGTTCGGGGTGTTTCATTGAATCAATCTCATCAAGCCGGGGCCAGATTTCTTTTGCCAGAAAATCTTCGCATTGCTTTTTGATCATCAGTTGCTCTTCATTGAATTCTTCCGGAATGAAGATTTCACCTGCCTGCGTTTCGCGTATGAGAAATTCGCCTCCTTTAATTGCCTTTGTTGTTGCTACTTCGGTTGCCATGCTTTGTGTTTATTTCGACATTAGTATCAAGACGTTAGACATAAGACTCCTGGCGCAACGTCTTGATCAAGCCAAAAGTCATTTTTTGTATCTCAGAAATCCTAATCGTTAAAAAATCCAATTGTTCCTGAGTAATCAGGTTTACATCAAAAGAAAGAATCAAAAGTGTTTCAAGCTCATAGGCTGATCCCAAACTGATGTTTAAGAACTGCGCAAAGTCCTTCTCTGTATTTCGCCCTGCACCTTCAGCAATGTTAGTTGGAATTGAGACTGTGCATCTGCGAAGCTGTGAAATCAATCCATACTTTTCCGAAGAAGGAAAGTCGACCGTCACCTCATAAATCTCTTTAACGAGTTGTCTCGATAGTTGCCAAACTTTCAATTCTTTGAAATTATGCATTGTCTTACTACTTACATCCTTTGTCTTACTACTTAAGTCTCTTGTCTTACGTCTAATTCAACACTTCATAAATCCCCGCCACACCTTGTCCGCCTCCCACACAGGCTGTTACCATTCCGTATTTCTTGTTTTGTCTGCGGAGTTCATTGAATAATTGTACAGACAAGCGCGCTCCGGAAGAGCCGAGTGGATGACCTACAGCAATGGCCCCTCCATTGACATTTAATTTTTTACGATCGATGCCTAACTCTTTTACCACGGCCAATGCCTGCGCAGCAAACGCTTCATTGAGTTCAATCAAATCAATGTCATCCAGTTTCTTTCCGGCAAGTTTCAGTGCCTTGGGAATGGCGGCCACGGGGCCTATGCCCATTATGCGCGGATCAACCCCGGCAACAGCATAGCTCACCATGCGCGCAATGGGTTTTACATTAAGTTGTTTCACCATTCGTTCGCTCATTACCAGTACAAATGCAGCCCCATCTGAAGTTTGCGATGAATTACCTGCTGTAACCGTACCGTTAAGAGCAAAGACCGGCTTAAGCTTTGATAATCCTTCTACGGTCGTATCCGGCCTGATGCCTTCATCCGTAGCCACCACAAACTCACGTGTTTTCTTCTTCATATTCTCATCTACGTACACTTCTTTCACCGTAATGGGAACTACCTCGTCTTTAAACTTTCCTTCCTTCCATGCGGCCGCTGCTTTCATATGCGACTCATACGAAAACTGATCCTGATCTTCGCGCGAGATTCCAAATTGTTTGGAAACTTCCTCGGCAGTCAAACCCATGCTGGTGTAGTAAGTAGGATTTTCGGTGGCAATTTTATAGTTGAGTGCAGTCTTGATACCCATTGTTGGAACCAACGACATCGATTCGGTTCCTCCGGCAATAATGATTTCAGCCATGCCTGCCTGGATACGCTGACTGGCTATCGCGATGGTTTCCACACCCGATCCGCAATAACGATTTACAATCATACCGGGCGTATCAATACCCAACGCCAGCAACGAAATCATTCTTCCCATCTGCATGCCTTGCTCTGCTTCCGGCACCGCATTGCCCACAATCAAATCATCGATCATGTTGTTTTCAAGGCCAGGTACGGATTTTACAAGATGCTTGATTACATCTGCTGCCAGATCATCGGGCCTTACAAACCGAAAGCCTCCCTTTTTTGCTTTTCCTACTCCGGTTCTGAAACCTGCTACGATGTATGCGTCCATATTTTTTCTTTTTTAGTAGTAAGACTTAAGTATTAAGTAGCAAGACCAAGCAGCAAATTTCTTAAGTCTTGCTACTTACGTCTTTCGTCTAATGTCTAGTTTCTTAAAGGTTTTCCTCCTGTCAATATCGACTGTATCCGTTCCAGTGTTTTCCGTTCCCCGCAAAGCGAAACAAACGCTTCGCGTTCTAAATCAAGTAAATACTGTTCACTTACTTCCTGAGGAGAAGTTAAATCGCCCCCACACATAATGTTGGCAATCTTCATGGCGATTTTCATGTCATGATCAGAAATGTAACGGCCCATCTTCATGCCGTTAACACCGGCTGCGAATAAGGCCAGCCCCGCCCTTCCCTGCACCCGAATATTTTTTGCTTGTACAGGCATGGTATAGCCCGCATCAGCTAATTCGATTACTGTGGATTTAGCATCCCGTATGTGTCTGTCTTTATTAACCGTGATTTTATCCTGCGGTTTCAGCACGCCCATTTCTCGTGCTTCTTCTGCCGACAGGGCAACCTTTGCCGTGGCGATATTCATAAAGGCATTTTGCAAGGCGTTTAGTTCAACATCACCTTCGAGCATGCGGTCACTTACCCGTTTGGTAAATTCTTTCGTTCCACCACCTCCGGGGATGAGACCAACGCCCACTTCCACTAAACCAATATAGGTTTCGGCAGCAGCCACTGCTACATCGGCATGCATGGTCATTTCGCAGCCTCCGCCCAGGGTACGGCCCTGCGGGGCAACCACCACAGGCACAGAAGAATACCGCAGGCGCATCACCGAATTCTGGAATGCCCTTACCATAAAGTCGATTTCATCATAATCCTGCTCAATGGCATACATGAATACCAGCCCCAGGTTGGCGCCAAGCGAGAAATCCGGCCCCTGATGACCAACAACAAGGCCTCTGTATTCCTTTTCAGCCAAATCAAGGGCTTTATTCAGCCCTTCAATTACAGCACTGCCCAGGGTATAACTCTTACTGTGCCAACTAAAGTTGATGACCCCATCGCCCAAATCGGTGACTTTGCTTTCGGCATTTTTCCAAACGACTTTGTCGCTGAGATTTTCAAGAATGATGAAGGCTTCCTTACCCGGAATTACTTTATAGGACTTTGTAGGAATGTCGTAATACTTACGCTGACTGCCTTCTACCCTATAAAATGATTTGTTGCCGCTGGCCAGCATGTCGTACACCCACTGCGCAGGTTTGTAATTCATGCCTTCCATGGCCTGCACGGTTTTTTCTACGCCCAGTGCATCCCACGTATCAAACGGTCCGAGTTCCCAACCGAAGCCGGCACACACGGCATCATCAATGCGGTAGAGTTCGTCACTGATTTCCGGAATGCGGTTTGATGCGTATTGAAACAATGCGTAAAAACAATCGCGATAAAAATCTCCGGCTTTGTCTTTACCGGCCAACAACACCTTGAAACGATCGCGCAGGTTGTCGATTGTTTTTGTCGTTTCGAGTGTGGCAAATTTTACTTTTTGTTTTGGTTTGTATTCGAGTGTTTTTAAATCGAGTGTAAGAATTTCAGTTTTGCCCTTTGCATCTTTTGATTTTTTGTAGAAGCCCTGACCAGTCTTATCACCGAGCCATTTGTTCTCATCTAGTTTGTTAACAACATCAGGTAATTTGAAAATCTCACGGCCTTCATCATTGGGTAATCCTGCGTATAAATTGTTGGCCACTTTTACGAGTGTATCCAATCCAACCACATCAGAGGTCCGGAACGTTGCCGACTTCGGGCGCCCGATTACAGGCCCGGTTAGCTTGTCGATTTCATCTACATTCAGGTCATATTTTTGCATGGAATCGATAACCTTTAAAAGACCCCATACGCCCACCCGGTTTCCGATGAAAGCGGGGGTGTCTTTACACAGCACAGATACTTTACCCAGGTACAAATCGCCATAATGGAGTAGAAATTTGGTTATCTCCGGATCAGTTTCGGCTGTAGGGATAACTTCAAACAGCCGGAGGTAGCGGGGTGGGTTGAAGAAGTGAGTACCCGCAAAATGCCGCTTAAAATCAGCACTGCGGCCCTCGGCCATCAGGTGGATGGGAATGCCCGAGGTGTTGGATGTAATCAGCGTTCCGGGTGTTCTGTACTTCTCCACTTCTTCATAAACCTTCTTTTTGATGTCTAGATTTTCAACAACCACTTCAATCGTCCAGTCGTAATTTTTAATCTTCGCTAAATCATCATCAAAGTTGCCCAGTGTAATGCGTGAAATAAATTTTTTACTGTACAGCGGACCTGGCGAAGATTTGACGCATTTATCAAAGGACGACTGAACAATTCTGTTCTTCACAACTTTGCTATCGAGAGCAAGCCCCTTTGCTTTTTCTTCTTCAGTAAGTTCTTTCGGTGCGATGTCAAGTAACAACACTTCACAGCCAATGTTAGCGAAGTGACAGGCGATGGAAGAACCCATTACACCGGAACCCAGAACAGCAACTTTGCGGATAGATCGTTTCATAAGTAGTTATTAGTTGATGGTTGATGGTTGTTGGTTTCGTTCATCTAAGAACTATGAACCAATAACGATCAACTATACGTTTGTTCGTAAATATTATTTCGTTCGATAATCTTATTAATGTTTTGAATCACATCGAAAAAAACGTTCAGTTTATCTGCTGAAATTTGTTCGCGTATAGCTTCATTAAATCTCAATACTGTATCACGCGAACGCGTCCGGGCATTCTTTCCTTCATCGGTTAAGAAGATGCGAACAGAGCGCTTATCATTGTCGTCCACTTTCCGGTAAATTGCCCCTCTTTCTTCCATCGATTTTAACAATCGGGTAAGGCTTCTTGGCTCCAAGCCCATAAGGGGTGCAATTTTGGTTGCCGGTGTTCCCTCCTCATCAATATTCAACAATACAAAACCCTCAGCCATGGTTGCATTATATTTTGCAGCCTGTTGATTATACATGCGGGCTATGGCCAACCAAGCCGAGCGAATGTGGTAGTCAACGGTTTCTTCGCGCCTCATAAATCCTGTAAAGGGATACTAATATAGGACAAATTTGTTATGCGTGCATACTAAGTGCACTATTATTATCGTGTGGTTTTTAGCTTAAAGTGCTAATGATGGATACAAATGGCTTTTTACTGAAAGAATAAAGGTTCCCAGCCCTGGGGTATGCTCAGCAAATACGAGGTAGTTGCTCCCCCGGAAGCATACTCACAATGCGCCTTCCGCCAATGCGGCTGTGTTGAATAACCTGTTTTGGATGTTCCTTTGTTACAGAACCGATAAGGGAAGCAGAAGCATCAAAGGTTTTAAGAATACTCAAGGCTTCATTTGCTTTGTGCAAAGAAACTACTGCAACAAAGATTCCTTCGTTCGCCACATACAGTGGATCGAGCCCCAGCATTTCGCAGGCACCCTCTACCTGTTCGCTTACCGGAATATCTTTTTGAATAATTTCTATGCCTGTACCGCATTGCATTACCAATTCATTCAACACGGTTGCAACACCTCCGCGTGTTGGATCACGAAGAAATTTAACATCTTCACCAAGCTCATCCAATAATTTCAACACCGGTTGATGTACGGGTCTTGTATCGCTGGTGATGGTGGTTTCAAATTCCAGTCCCTGACGAACGGATAGTATGGCCACACCATGTTGTGCTATCGGTCCGCTTACTAAGATTTTATCGCCTGGCTTAACGCGATTGGTATGAATATTTGCTTTCGGATGAAGACGCCCCAGTCCGGTAGTGTTGATAAACACTTTATCGCCCTTACCTTTGTCAACTACTTTTGTATCGCCTGTAACAACAGATACACCAGCTTCTTTGCTGGCCTTTTTAATTCCAAGTAATACTTCCCAGAATTCGTCCATACGCAAACCTTCCTCCAGAATAAAACTTAGCGAGAGAAACTGCGGCACCGCGCCACACATGACCAAATCATTTACCGATCCGTTCACGGCAAGCTCGCCAATGTTACCTCCCG
>JBKBOE010000044.1:15573-24243 GCA_046294915.1 Cyclobacteriaceae bacterium
AAAAAATCGGTGTGATAACATAGCTGTCAGTAGTAAATGCAACGGGTCCGTTAAAATTCAGTATGGCACCATCATGTTGCTCGTTGAGTAAATCATTTTTTAATACGTTAAATACTCCCGTGTCGAGCAGGCGGTGTGTTAGTACCCCACCGCTTCCGTGTCCCAAGGTGATTACATTAAAATCAAGTTTGGGGAGCGGACAATCTAACTGGACGGAAAGTTTTTGCTGACTCACGCGGGCAACTCTTCAGCTTGTGAAAAATGATAATAGGCAGCACATGCGCCTTCAGATGAAACCATCGGAGAGCCAAGCGGTCTTTCGGGTGTACAGCCTTTACCAAAATGCGGACAATCAAAGGGCTTCTTTTTTCCTTTCATGATTTCCCCTGCGATGCACGTGGTGTTATCTTCTGAACTTGCTTCAACTAAATTAAACTTTCTTCGTGCATCAAACTGTTTGTACGCTTCGTTTACTTCCCAACCACTCCTGGGAATAGTGCCTATGCCTCTCCACTCGCGATCGGACACAGCAAAAACTTCGTCAATGGTTTGTTGCGCACGCGTGTTCCCTTCGCGTTGTACGTATCGAATATACTGGTTCTCTACTTTAGCTACACCGTTTTCCAATTGTTTTACGGCCATGTATATGCCTTGCAGTAAATCAATGGGTTCAAATCCTGTTACCACAATGGGGACCTTATATTTTTCAGCGATCGGATCATATTCATTATATCCCATTATGGTGCACACATGTCCGGCTGCCAGAAAAGCGTTTACAGTAGTTCCCGGATCGGATAGAATGGCCTCCATGGCCGGAGGCACCAAAACATGAGACGCAAGTATGCTATAGTTCTTCACATTTTGTTTCGCGGCTTGCACAACTGATAATGCATTTGCCGGAGCCGTGGTTTCAAAGCCCACCGCAAAAAACACCACTTCCATATGGGGATTCTCCTGAGCAATCTTCACCGCTTCAAGCGGAGAATAGACCATGCGTACATCTGCGCCTTTAGCTTTTGCTTCGAGTAAACTCATCGTAGTGCCCGGTACCCGAAGCATATCACCAAAGGAGCACATGATCACATTAGGCCTTTGTGATAGCGCTATGGCTTCATCAATTATACGAATGGGTGTTACACACACCGGGCATCCCGGTCCGTGTACCATAGTAATTTGCTCCGGCAACATTTTTAAAATACCATTCTTCACCAGGCTGTGGGTTTGTCCTCCGCATACCTCCATTAAGGTCCATGGTTTGGTAACAACGGATTTAATGTCGCACAGGAGTTCCTGAACAAGTGTTGCGTCCCGGTATTCTGATAAGTACCTCATGTATTAGTAGGTTCGTTTAATTCATTCAATTCACCAATTTGTTTTATGTATTCAAAGGTTTTCTTTGCCTCTTCTTCATCTGCAATACCAATAGCCACACCCACATGTACCAATACATAATCGCCCACGTTAGCCTCGGGCACCATGGATAGGTTAACTTCTTTCATTATCCCGCCAAACGAAACTTTTCCGAATCGGAATGTTTCGTCAAGCTGATTGGTGATTTGCTCTAATCGTCCGGGAATAGCCAGGCACATATCAAACAGGGTTTACGTGAAATTCTGATTTTGTTGATTTTGTTGATGCACATGTCTCATGGGCAGCATATGCTAATTGTCCGAAGGCTATGTTTTCATCATTTGGTGATAATTCGCGATGAACATAAACCTGCTTTTCGTTCAGGTTTTCATGTATCAAGTCCATCAGCAATGCGTTCTGAAATACACCTCCGCTAAGCGCAACCTTTTTATAGTGTTTTGCTTGTACTACCGAATGAATAACATCGGCCAGCCAGGCATGAAATTTATACGCAATTTTTTCCGGACGAATTCCTTCCTCCATATCCATCACCACCTGATTCAGCAGATGGTCTGTATTGAGTGATGTGTTCTTCCATTTCACAACGTAGCGTATCGGTGTAACGCCTGTCCTTGCCTCAGTTTCCAGCCGCATGGCCGATTCGCCTTCAAATGAGTTATACGCATTGATTCCGGTTATACAGGCCACCGCATCAAACAACCGCCCTACACTTGATGTAAAAAGCTGTGGTGTTGTAGTAATTAGCCTGGAGTAATATTGCCACACCACATCCGAAAATTTATTTTTCAAAAATCGCTTTACGCGATCAGACTGGTGTCCGATGAACAAAGCAGCTAACCGTCCATCGCTGGCCATTTTATCGCCCTGCCATACAGGTGCATACTGTACTTGCCCTATTCTCTTTAATGACTTTTCGTTGTATTCAAAAAATTCTCCGCCCCAACTGTTTCCGTCATCTCCATAACCGGTTCCATCCCAAATTACATTCAGCACTGGCTCGCTTGTATCCAGCAAATTGTTCTCAGCCACTATCGCAAATGCATGGGCTTTGTGATGCTGTACTTGCGTTACCGGAATGGTCCAGTTTTCCGCCAGCGTTCTTCCCAACTGGGATGAGTAATAATTGGGGTGTGCATCTATCACAATACGCTCCGGCTTTACCTTAACTAAGCCCATTAAATGAAACAACGCTTTGCGGAAACTCTCCTGGCTTTCAAAGGATTCCAGATCGCCCAGATACTGGCTGGTGTAAAATCTTCCGTTGGCTTGCAGGGCAAAGGCACTCTTCAGGTCGGCACCCATTGCCAGAATGGTTTCATTTGAAAAGGCTTCGTGTGAAGTTGTTGGTGCAAAGCCGCGCGATCTGCGCAACATAATAGGCTGGTTGTATAATGATGAAAATTGTACTACGCTATCATCCTGTGCAATTTCAATTTCACGGTTATGAATCACAAAATAATCTGCAATAGTATTGAGCAACTGCAACGCATCATCATCTTTATAAATAATGGGTGAGCCGCTAACATTTGCACTGGTAGCAATGAGTGGTTTTTTAAATGCTGCCATTACCAATTCAAACATGGCCGTGTAGGGTTGCATGGCGCCTATTCGCATAAGCCCGGGGGCAATCAATTCTTTGCAAATGCCGGATGCCGGATGTTCTTTTACATTCACCAGAACTATAGGGCTTTGCATGCTTAAAAATGCTTTTTCTTCCTTAGCGCCTAGACAAGCATCTTGCTTTAAGGTTTCTATATCGGGATACATCAATGCAAACGGTTTTGTAGGTCTGTGTTTTCGCGCACGCAAGGTTTCAATAGCCTGCGCGTGGGTAGCATCACACAGCAACAAATAACCACCAATACCCTTCATGGCAATGATATTTCCTGCATTTAGCTTTTGAATCACTACTGAAAATGTACTGCCCCAGCCGGAAGCGATGGTTTGTCCATTGGCCGCTAGTAGGCTAACCTTAATGGTACACTCCGGACATGAATTGGTCTGTGAATAATAGCGCCTGTCTGTTGGATTGTTGTACTCCTGTTTACAAACAGGGCACATAACAAATTCATCCATGGATGTAGTGTGCCGATCATATGGCAGGGATCGCATAATGGAATAGCGCGGACCACATTGCGTACATGTGGTGAAGGGATACTGATACCGATGATTCTGTTTGTTGTGTACTTCTTTCCGACAGTCATCACACAAACCAATGTCGGGTGTAATCAACAGGTTGGGCTTGCCTGAAAATTCACTTTCAACAATTTTAAATTTAGCATAATGTTTGAGCGATTGCTCTTCAACACGGAATTGCGTTATGCGTGCAATCGGTGGATAATTATTTTCTAACTGTTGTATAAATTTTTGAAGTTGTTCGGCCTCTCCCTCCACTTCAACATGAACACCATCCATGCCATTATAAACCCATCCTCTAAGATCGTGCTCCGTTGCTAACCGGTAAACGAAGGGCCGAAACCCAACACCCTGCACCTGGCCTTCGATATGGATGTGAATACATTTCATGTTACTGCCTCGGTAACGGCTAGCTGACGCTTGAGCCACGCATACCATTGCTCAAGTCTTTCTCCCGTGCTGCATGATAGCTCAATAAATTCCAGTTTCGGATTAATGCGCTTTGCGTATTCGATGAGTTTCTGCAACTCAAACTTTAAGTAGGGCAGTAAATCAATTTTATTGATGATGCACAAATGACTACCTGCAAACATATCCGGATATTTCAGCGGCTTGTCTTCGCCTTCCGTCACGCTGATGATAACAATTCTTTTCTGTTCACCTAAATCGAACATAGACGGGCACACCAGGTTACCTATATTTTCTATAAACACCACCGAGTGTTCTTTGGGCGTTAGTTCGGTTAATGCATCCTTTACCATGGTTGCATCCAGATGACACCCCTTGCCGGTGTTGATTTGAATAACCGGAGTGCTATATTTTGCTATTCTTTCTGCATCGTTTGTGGTTTGCTGATCGCCTTCGATAACATAAAAGTCAAGCTCTTTCCCTAAATCACGCAGTGTACATTCCAGCAACGCAGTCTTACCCGAGCCGGGTGAACTCACCAGATTAAATGCAGTAATTTCCTTAGCTTCGAAATAGCCGCGGTTACGCTCGGCCAGCAAATTGTTTTTGTGTAAAATATCCTGCTCCAGATCAACCTGCGTCCGTTGTAACGTGTATTCATGTACAGGTGTGATACTGTGCGGATGTGTTTCGTGGTGATGATGATGATGGTGGAGTTGGGGAAACAGCGCATCGCGCACATTGGTTATCTGTACCATTCCCGGTTGATCGCACCCACAGGTTGCACACATCGTATTTCAATTTAATAAGGTTATCGATTTAACTTTCATCTCCTTGCCTCGCAAAACAGTAATAAGGTGGTCACCACATAATGGGCAGGGGTCGAACAGTTCCTTCATTTCAAATTCGCAATCACAATTCGAACAGCGTGCCCAGCCCTTTACTTTGTTAATGTTGTAGTGCGCCTTTTCCAGCAGCGTATTCTTAACGCCCACTTCCCACGCAAACTCAAGCGCGTGTTCATCTACTCCGGAAAGATTTCCGATTTCCAGATCAATACGTTCCACCCCTTTCGCCTGATGTTTTCTGGCCTGTTCTTCGGCTGTCTCCACAAGGCTCATAACGATAGATAGCTCGTGCATTTTTTTTTCTAACAGGTTGCACTAAACGAGTAATAACAAATACAGGCTTCACTCTTTACGGGCCCGCCTTGCCACTATGTAACGCCTCACCACCAATGCAGTTATCAATGCCACGGCAAGTGCTAACGGAATGGAGTGCTCCGGATTTGCCAGAAAATGCCCGGGGCTCCAGGGATGTTCATGACCATGACCTTCGTGTGCCCATGATGCAAATGGCATAACAGCAGACACACCCAGTAGAATTACGCGAATCGATTTCATAGCATTAAAAAAATTTGGATGAAACCAAATGACCTCATTTTTATCATCATTCAGTATGAGCAAAATCAGTGTTTACTGCTGATAATAATCAGTTAAAAGATTAAATGAGAAACCTATTTTTTAGGATGTTTCAGATCCCCCATCGCAATCAAAGACCTATTTAGACTTGTTCCACATAAAATAACTGATATGATCATCGAAAGTCCTGCCAAACGCAAAACGTATTACGAAGAGCTCTCGGAGAAAGGATATTCCCGCAGAGACTTCATGAAGTTTTGCACCATGATTGCCGCCTACATGGGCCTGCAATCATCGGGTATTGCCCAGGTAGCACAAGCATTAAAAACAAAACCCAGACTACCGGTTATCTGGATGCATTTCCAGGAATGTACCTGCTGTAGTGAATCATTCATTCGTTCCTCCCATCCTATTGTAGCGGATATTATTCTGGATAAGCTTTCTCTCGATTATACCGAAACACTCATGGCGGCTTCCGGCCACCAGGCCGAAGAGGCTATGCACAAAACCATGAAGGAACATTATGGTGAATATGTATTGTGTGTTGAAGGTTCTGTTCCGCTGGGTGCCGATGGTGTGTACTGCATGATTGGCGGAAAATCATCGCTGGACATTTTACATGAAGTTGCCGAAGGGGCGAAAGCCATTATTTGCTGGGGAAGTTGCGCCAGCAATGGCTGCGTTCAGGCAGCAAAGCCCAATCCAACAACAGCAACGCCTATTCACAAAATCATTAAGAACAAACCCATTATAAAAGTGCCTGGCTGTCCGCCTATTGGTGAGGTAATGGCTGGCACTATTGTGCACATTCTTACTTTCGGAACACTTCCTGCACTTGATGGCATTGGAAGACCGAAAGCTTTTTACTCAAAACGCGTACACGACAGTTGCTACCGCAGGCCATACTATGATGCCGGACTTTATGTGGAATCGTTCGATGATGAAAACGCTAAACGCGGATACTGCCTGTATAAAGTTGGCTGCAAAGGCCCAAGCACATACAATGCCTGTGGTGTTATGCGGTGGAACAATGGTGTAAGCTTCCCGATTCAATCCGGCCACGGATGCTTTGGTTGCAGCGAAGAAAGTTTCTGGGATAACGGACCAATCTACCAACGTCTCCCGAATATCGCAGGGTTTGGTATTGAAGCCACAGCCGATACGGTTGGAAAAGTTGCCCTTGGTGTAACCGCAGCCGGTATCGCTGCCCATGCCGTAGTTACTAACCTGCGTAAAAGAAAGATGATCGACAACCTTATTTCTGAAGGAAAAGAATCCGAACAACAACTTAAAGAAGACTAATCATGACACGCATAGTAGTTGATCCGATTACCCGCATTGAAGGCCATTTGCGGATTGAAGCAGAAATTAACAACGGAAAAATAACCGATGCCTTCAGTTCCGGCACCATGGTTCGTTTAATAGAGGAAATTCTTCGCGGCCGCGATCCGCGCGATGCATGGGCATTTGTTGGTCGTGTGTGTGGTGTTTGTACCACTGTACATTCGCTGGCTTCAATTCGCGCTGTTGAAGATGCGTTGAACATCACCGTTCCACCCAACGCTGAATTAGTCCGTAACCTGATGTTTTGTACACAAAATGTACAAGATCACGTTATTCATTTCTACCACCTTCATGCCCTGGATTGGGTGGATGTAGTAAGTGCCTTAAAGGCCGATCCGAAAAAAACATCGGAGATAGCACAGAGCATATCGCACTGGCCAAAGAGTTCGCCCGGCTATTTCTCCGATCTGCAAAAGCGCTTAACCAAATTTGTAGAAAGCGGACAACTTGGAATTTTTGCCAACGGTTATTGGGGCCACCCGGCTTACAAACTTCCTGCGGAAATAAACCTTATCGGTGTTGCGCACTACCTGGAAGCACTCGAATGGCAGAAAGAAATTGCCAAAGTGCATACCATTTTTGGTGGCAAAAATCCTCACCCGAATTTTCTGGTTGGGGGTATGGCATGCTCAATAAGTTTAGATGATGCCAGTGGTATTAATGCCGAACGGCTTGCTTATGTGGGCAAACTCCTAAAAGATGCGCAGCAGTTTGTTGAGCAGGTTTACCTTCCTGATCTCCTTGCTATTGCTCCTTATTACCTGGATTGGGGGGCTATAGGTGGCGGATTGGGCAACTTTATGGTCTACGGTGACTTATCTACTTCCGGATATCGTGATGTAGGTAATTATAAATTCCCTTCCGGGGTAATTCTTAACAAAGATTTAAGCAAGATACATGAGGTGGATTTGCGCAACGATTCCGAAATTGAAGAATACATTACCAACAGCTGGTATGAATATACCGGTGGCGATGATGTGGGCTTGCATCCCTGGAAAGGGGAAACCAAATTAAAGTACACCGGACCGAAACCTCCTTTCGATTTTCTCAATACAGAAGATAAATACAGTTACCTGAAAACTCCGCGCTGGAAAGGACACGCGATGGAGGTTGGTCCGCTGGCGCGAATGCTGGTAGGTTATGCAAGTGGTCGCCCTGAGTTTAAAGAAGTAGTCGATTATGCCCTATCAGCATTGAATGTTCCGGCAACAGCCTTATTCTCAACATTAGGAAGAACAGCCGCCCGCGGACTGGAGGCAAAATTGGTAGCCGGTTGGGGGTTAGAATTCTACGACCAACTGATTACCAACATCAACAATGGGGATACCCGTATGGCAAATACCGAAAAATTCAAGCCTGAAACCTGGCCGAAAAAAGCCATGGGTGTTGGCCACACCGAAGCACCTCGAGGTGCGCTGGCACACTGGATCGTGATTGAAGACCAAAAGATTGCCAACTACCAACTGGTAGTGCCTTCTACATGGAATGCCTCTCCGCGTGACAAGGAAGGAAAATCTTCGGCCTATGAAGCTGCGCTGAAAGACACTCCGGTTCACGATGTAAATCAGCCGCTCGAAATTCTGCGTACGATTCACTCGTTCGATCCTTGCCTGGCTTGTGCCGTACACCTGTACGATGAAAACGGTAAGCATCTTAACAAAGTGAAAGTTTTATAATCGTATCGCTATGCGTACAACTGCAATATTAAAACCTCACCGACTCAGGCGCGTGTTTGTGTGGCAATTGCCGGTACGGGTTTACCATTGGCTGAATGCATTATGTATTCTTACGCTGATTGCCACCGGCTTTTATATCGGTAATCCATTAGCCATACTGTCTGGTAAAGAAGCATCCGATCTTTACATGATGGGCACCATACGATTCATTCATTTTTTAGCTGCCCATGTTTTCTTTTTCAATTTTGCCTTCCGGATTTATTGGGGTTTTGTCGGGAACAAATATGCCGTTTGGAAAAACTTTATTCCTACCA
>JBKBOE010000045.1:0-23540 GCA_046294915.1 Cyclobacteriaceae bacterium
GGCTATGGCCACGATCGTGATTTCGCAAAAAATTGCCGGACCTGTTTTACTGGGTGCCGGCCTGGTCATTGGGGTGGTCATGTTGTTACTTTCAGTCAGCGGGTTGCTTGATAAACTTGCACGATGGGTGCCTAAATCCGTTGTTCGCGGCATTCAATTCGGGTTGGGACTTAGTTTGTGCCTTCTGGCATTTAAAGAATACATACCTGCCAACGGATTAACCGGATTTATTCTTGCCGCTATCGCATTTCTACTCATCGTTGTGTTGATAGACAACCGGAAATATCCCGCTTCACTGATGGTTATTGTAGCAGGCCTACTGTATGCGTCCGTAACAAAACTAAACCTGCACGAACTCGCGCAATCGATCGGCATTAACCTGCCACAGGCCAATACACCATCGCTTGATGCTATTGCTAAGGGCTTTGTGCTACTGGCCCTGCCGCAAATTCCGCTTTCGCTGGGCAACTCCATTCTGGCCACACGCCAGGTTGCACAGGATTTGTTTCCTGAACGAACCGATCTCACCATTCGGAAAATCGGCTTAACGTATTCCATTATGAATCTTGCCGCTCCGTGGATTGGCGGCATACCCTGTTGCCACGGAGCCGGAGGAATGGTGGGCCATTATACCTTTGGCGGCCGAACCGGGGGCTCAGTAATTATTTACGGTATATTGTTTATTGTGCTTGGCCTGTTTTTCGGAAATAGTTTTCATCAATTGATTGAAGTTTTCCCTTTGCCGCTACTCGGAACAATTTTGCTGTTTGAAGGCGCTGCCTTGCTTCTGCTTATCCGCGACCTGGCCAACGACCAAAAAGGGCTGGTAGTAGCCATACTAACCGGCCTGCTGGCTTTTGGTTTGCCATACGGTTTCCTTATAGGTATTATTACAGGCTTGTTGTTGCACTACATGCCCATTAACCTTAACACGCTGAAGGAAATCGGAAAACCGAAAGAAAAAAACAGCTAAGCAGCTTATTCAAGCTCCCGGATTTCAAAATCCTTCCCCTTACCATATCGGATTAAATCCGTTAGCAGAAATTGTTCAAGGGTATGAATATTCTTCACCTTGAAATCGCCAGTGGCGAGAATATGTTCCACAACAAACTCATTCACTTCGCCAAAATTAATGAGCCGGTATTTCTTTCCAACCCGAAGTACATCAAACGAAAGACCCTGCATCACAAATCTTCCTCACGTTCAAGCATTAAAATGGAACTCTGCGGTACAATAAAATATTTCTCCCCTTCATAAATTACTTCAATCGCTCCTTTTTGTAAAAAAATAGCTAAGTCACCTTCCTGGGCCTGCAGCGGGAGATATTTTACCTGATCTTCTTTGCCTTTCCACATTTCATCTTCATCGGCAGGCATGGGCAGGGGATACCCCGGCCCGACTTTTATAACATAACCGCTTTGTATCTTTTCCTTCTCCTGAACACCAGGAGGGAGGTACAAACCGCTGGCTGTTTTGTCTGATTGCTTTGACGGACGTATCAGGACGCGATCGCCCACGATAATGATTTTTTTTAGCCTGTTATCCGGTGTAAGTTTCATCGGTTACAAAACTACTGACTTTAAAACGAGCGAAAAATAAAAAAAGGCAAACTGTTTAGTCTGCCTTTTCACAGAGCTTAAAAAAATTCTACTTCTTACCGAGTACCACACCAATTACGCCACCGCTAACGCCCATCATCAGGCCTACAACCAGCGGATCAACCAGTGCTCCGGTAAGGTTCATAATGTTCGTTGTGCCATACATAGTCAGATCAACACCATACCCGATAATCAATCCGATAATCAACCCTGCCTTAAATCCTCCGCCAAAGGTGGTAATGTTGGCCCAGTTGCCAAAAATGTACACCAGCAGGTATGCCTGCATTAAGTTACCCACCGCCAGCGCCCACCAAATCATTTCGGTATCAGCGCGCATTACACCGGTTGCCGTGCCCTGGTTACCGTTGAAGAAATCCATCAACAGCATACCATACAATAGCCAGCCAAGCAGGAAGAACACCACAAAGCCGGCCAGGGTTGCCAAAATTCTCTTTTTTGCATCCATAATTTTAGGGGTTAGTTTATTGATTGATAATAAAAAGCATACTCAACTCCTTTCAATGGCGAAGGTCCCTGCTGACCAGGCTACGCAAATAAATCCTTCTGCGATTCCTCATTCCGCTTATCGGTGTAGAGTGGCAGTTTACCCAGATTTTTCGAAAGCAGCATTTCATCTGTTTCAATTCCCTTCTGCTCGGCATCGGCTTTTTGTTCGGCTATTTGTACAGCCAGTTCTTTATTGCTGATTTGTTTCGCTCTTCGCTCAATAGGCGGATTTAATTTCTCAGCACGTTCAAATTCAATCACTTTATCCAGAAAATCTTTGGGTAAATCGGCCTCGCTGCGATACACCAGTTCAAAAAACTGCTTGGCAAAAAAGCCGTCAATCTGTATTCTTCGCTTCGATAAGTGCACAAACTTGCCGATTACCCGGCAAATGTTTTCGCGCTCTTCCGGGCTAAGTTGTTCGGCAAATTCATAGTCTTCAATTTTGCGCAGGGAAAGAATGATGGGCTCCAGGGCATCAATCGAAATTATATACACGGTATAGTCACTCAGTTTGTATTCAAACTGCTCCACCACATCCAATGTATTGGTGGGTACTACCAGAAAAACCTCTCTGCGCACATTCTCTTCTTTTACATACTTGCTTACGCTCTCTGCCTGGTTGCGCAGGTAAAGCGGAAAGTTGGATAAGTCATCGCTGCCCGGACTTTTCGCATCAAACACAATGTATTCCTCATTGATTTTAAGAGTATTGTCAGGCTTGCCTCTGAAGGGGACTGACTCCAGATACTCCACGCCATGGCGGTTACAAATAACCTTCATGCGGTTCTTCACATCTTCCTCATGCCGCGACCAGGTTTCCTTTAGCTTGCGAAGCCGTTCGTATTCAGTTTGCTTGGCTTTCTCTTCTTTTTCGTTTTGCTCCTTTATAAGGTCTTCGCGCAACTTTACAAGTTGGTTAATAGCTTGTTTATGTTCGGTATTGCGTTGCTCTTCCCTTGTTTTAAACTGTGTGTTCTCCTCGCGCAGCCTGCGATTCTCCAGTTCTGCACTTTCAACTTTTTGTCGTGTTGCTGCCACTTCATTGGCCAGTTCCTGACCGCGCTTTAAAAAACTTTCATTCTTCTCCTTAAGCGTAGCCATCTCTTTTTGCAAATCAGTCTTATCAGCAACCAGCCGATCAATAGTTAACTGCATCTTTGCGTTTTCGGCACGCACCCCATCCAGACCGGAAATGAGCCGCTGCAATTCAGCACTTGTGTCAATAAGCATGGAGCGGACTCTGCCCCAGCGAAACAACCGATCCCACAGCGAATAGGCACGCAGTTGGTTAAATAATTCTTTAATGGTGTTTAATCCATTTTCCATAAGCTAAAGGTAAGTGAATTAGCGGGTAAACAGGGTAAAGATAAGTCGAAGAACCTGACAGCCTGTGTCAGTTTTAGGTGAGTAGGCCGACAGCCATTTAAATTGGCATGCTGAGTGCCTTTTGATAACTTGCAGGGCCTTTTTCAGTAAAAAAACACTTATTATGACCGATTTAATTACCTCCAGCAGCAAAGCCATTGAGTTAGAAGACCGCTACGGAGCACATAACTATCATCCTCTTCCGGTAGTGCTAACCCGGGGCGAAGGCGTTTTTCTATGGGATGTAGAAGGTAAACGCTATTACGATTTTCTATCCGCCTATAGTGCCGTTAACCAGGGGCATTGCCATCCGCGCATTATCAACGCCCTCATCGAACAGGCCAAAGAGCTTACACTCACTTCGCGGGCATTCTATAATGATAAGCTTGGGCTTGCCGAAAAATATGTATGCGAAACTTTCGGCTACCAGAAAGCCCTGTTTATGAACAGCGGTGCCGAAGCAAACGAAACCGCCATTAAACTGGCCCGTAAATGGGGCTACACTAAAAAAGGTATTCCCGAATACGAAGCCGTAATTGTTGCTGTGAAGAAAAACTTTCATGGCCGCACCACCACCATCATCTCTGCTTCTTCTGATCCTTCGGCCCGAAAAGGGTTCGGACCGTTTATGCCGGGCTTCGAACTGGTAGAGTACGATGATGTGCCCGCATTGGAAAAAGCGCTGAGCAATCCCAACGTGTGCGGATTGTGGATTGAACCCATTCAGGGTGAAGCAGGCGTATATGTGCCCGCTGAAGGCTATCTGAAGGCTGCCGAAAAATTATGCCATCAGCATAACGTTTTGCTGATGATGGACGAAATCCAGACCGGCATTGCGCGCACTGGCAAAATGCTGGCCAGCGATCATGAAAACGTTCGGCCCGATTTATTAATTCTGGGCAAAGCACTAAGCGGAGGAGTACTGCCTGTTTCCGTAGTATTGGCTGATGATGACATTATGCTGGTCATAAAACCCGGTGAACATGGATCAACCTTTGGCGGCAACCCGTTGGCCGCAGCGGTTTGCATGGAAGCTTTACAAGTAGTGAAAGATGAAAAGCTGGCCGACAATGCCGACCGACTTGGAAAGATTTTTCGCGAACGGATGAATGCCCTCATCAAAAAAACAAAACGGGTTACCCTGGTCCGCGGAAAGGGGTTATTGAATGCAATTGTAATTAATGACACACCACAAAGTGAAACGGCCTGGAATATCTGCCTGAAGTTTGCTCAATACGGTTTGCTTGCCAAGCCAACCCACGGAAACATTATCCGGCTGGCACCACCTTTGGTCATCACCGAGGAGCAGCTTCATGAGTGCTGCGATATTATTGAAAAAACGGTAATGGAATTTGAGAAGTAAGTGCAGGCTTTTAGGCAACAATTTCATCAATCACCTCGAATGCAGCACGCTCGCCTGATTTAAGCGCACCGCTGATGGTACCGAATTCACCGGTGGTATCGGTAGCTTCCCCAGCAAAGAATAGTTTTCCGTCAACCGGTGCCGCCAGGGTTTCCCGATCGGCCGGAATACCTCCGGTTAACGGAAATGAAAACCCTCCTTTGGCAAAGGGATCTTTGGTCCAGTCTTTAATAGTGTACAACAGTTTATTCTCTTCACCGGCAAGGGTACTTCTGCGCACGTTTTCGGTAGCATCGCCATTAAACCATACATCCATTTCAGCAATAATGCTTTCTACTACCTCATCACCCGTCATTAACGAAAAAGCTTCAGCTTTCGGGCCGTTTATCGTAATGCTTAATGCTTTGTTTAAGGTGCTTCGCCCTACTCCGGCATTCAGCATCATCGGACTTTCGGTACTGCCAATAATAGCGGCAACATCTTCGCCCCAGAAATTACGCTTAAACTCAATGAGTACACGCATAGAGGCTTCCATACCGATACGACTCATTGCGCTTAGCTTTGAAGCCGGTAAACCGGGAGAGAAAGCAATATCGCCTGCCTTGAGAATGGAAACCGGAACGGTAACAATGAGTTTGTTTACCGTATGGCTTCCGGCACTGTGTGTAATTTCAATTAAATCACCCGCATAGTTTACTGATTGTACTACCGCATTGAACTGGATGCTCGGAATCACGCGGCTGTACACCGAAAGCAACGTGTCCTGCATCGGGTTGTTACTCAGCGTAAGTTCAATGCCATCATGCTCAATCAGCGAAAGTGCATTGGCCAGCGCATTGGCACCAATGCGGTTATGTGACGAACCGTAAGGTATGCCCAGCCAAGAGTTAACCAGTTGTTGCATACCCGCTGCAACACCTGCGTTTGTTGCGGCTTGTTGTACACTAAGTGAAGCACTTCCGGTAAACGTGGAGAAGTTATCGCGGAAACCTTTTGCAGTTGCAAAATCAGCATTAAGAAGGGCTTCGGTTTCTGTTTTTACAACATCATTCAGCACATACCGGTCGGCACTCAGGGTTCTGAAATTTACAGTGGGTACTTTCCTAATTTTCAGAATTTCTCCCCATTTGGAATTTGAACCGTTTATCCGGTCGGCCCCCAGCTCAAACGGAAAATCAGAATACGGATAATTGTTGGGGAACATAATCAGCGAATCGCTGGGTGCATCGGTACGATGTAATGAGCAAACCCTGCCTCCCACCCGGTTGTTGGCTTCAAATACTTTTACTTTTACGCCTTTGGATATTAAAATATCGGCAGCGATAAGCCCGGCTGCACCCGCACCAATAATACCTACCACGCCATCGTAATTAATCTCCGGCCCCGGTCTTTCCTTTTCGCACGAACTGAGCCAGGCCGGTAAAGCCAGGCCAGCCGTTACCCCCAAACCAATTTGCTTCAGTGCTTTTCTTCGCCTCACGAGTACCTGATTTTCTGAAAGATAATAAAATATGCCATTTTAGGCCTTATGGATACGGTAAAGCGCCTTTTGGTAAAACGGGTTGCTGTTGTTGGCCCTGAATGTACCGGCAAAACTGCACTCTCAAAGGCGTTGGCCGGATATTATCAAACAGTTTGGGTTCCCGAATTTGCCCGCTCCTTTATCGATCAACTCAACCGCCCCTATATCCGTGCCGACCTTCTTGCTATTGCGCAGGGGCAACTTCAGTCAGAAAATGAACTTGCCTTAACGGCCAACCGGGTGTTGATTTGCGATACCAATCTTATTGTAATCAAGGTGTGGAGTGAATTTAAGTATGGCCACTGCGATGACGCCATTCTGAAATTGATGAGCACACAACACTACGATCATTACTTTCTCACCGATATTGATGTGCCCTGGGAAGACGACCCGCAGCGCGAGCACCCCGATAAACGGGAGTATTTTTTTACAGTTTACCGGAAGGAGTTGGAAATGCTGAATGTTTCCTTTACCCTTTTAAGCGGAAATTTACAACAACGGCTGCATACCGCAACAACGGTCATCAATTCTCTCCTTTCAGATAAAGATTAGCACTCCTGCAAAAGAGGTGTGAACAGGTTAACGTAAAAAATTCTACATTCCCTTCAAATCCCTGAACCTATGAATACCCGCAGATCATTTCTTCAAAAAGCCCTGGGTTTTGCCGGCACGTTTACGCTGGCACCCCTGGCCGCAAAGGCAGTTGCCGAAGATATATCGGATGCCTTGCAATCGCTCAATAAACTTAGTCCGCTTGATGCATCCTCCGATGAAGAACTTTGGGCGCGTATGGCACAGGCTTATACCGTATCGCCCAATATCATGAACCTGAATAATGGCGGAGTGAGCCCGCAGCCAAAAGTAGTTCAGGATGCTGTTGACCGTTATTACCACCTGAGCAACGAGGCTCCCACGTATTATATGTGGCAGATTCTGGACAAAGGCCGTGAACCCCTGCGCAGAAAATTAGCCGAGCTGGCCGGAACTTCGCCCGAGGAACTCGCTATTAACCGCAATGCTACCGAAGCACTTGACACAGTAACCTGGGGATTAACCCTTGGCAAAGGTGATGAAGTTGTGATGACCAAACAGGATTACCCCAACATGGTGCAGGCCTGGAAACAAAAAGAAATGCGCGATGGCATCAAAATAAAATGGATCAGTTTTAACCTGCCCGTAGAGAATGATGAAACATTTCTTAAAGAATTCGTTAATGCCACTACGTCCAAAACCAAAATCTGGCATATCACCCATATGATTAACTGGACGGGCCAGATACTGCCCGTAAAAAAACTGTGTGAAGAAGCGCGCAAACGAAACATCATTTCGATTGTGGATGGCGCCCACACCTTCGCCCACATGGATTTTAAAATACCCGACTTCAATCCGGATTATTATGGCACCAGCCTGCACAAATGGCTGAGTGCACCGTTCGGCACCGGCATGCTCTATGTAAAAAAAGAAAACATTGCCGGCCTGTGGCCGCTTTTCCCAAATGATAAGCCAACCGACAGCAACATCCGCAAATTCGAAACGCTGGGGACCCGGTCGTTCGCTCCTGAACAGGCTATCGGCCAGGCTATTGATTTCCATAACGCCATCGGCAGCAAGCGTAAAGAAGAACGCCTGCGCTATTTAAAAAACTATTGGTGCGAAAAGGTTGTAAAGAATCCACGGGTTAAACTTCACATCTCCATGAAACCCGAATACGCCTGCGCGCTGGGTACCTTTTCCATCGATGGCATTGACCCCAACGATGTAGTGAGCAGACTCTTCAACGAATATCAGATTCACACCACCAGCATTAAATGGGAAAACATCAGCTGTGTACGGGTAACTCCGCACGTGTACACCACTACGCGCGATCTAGACCGGTTCGTTGATGCGGTGCTCAAAATTGCTTCATCATGAGAATCTGTTTTGCTGTACTGCTGGTTGTTTTTGCGTGCCAACCCAAACAACCAAAAACAGTTGAACTGATTGTACCCGGTTTGCTTATGCCGGTTGAGGTACTCCGCGACTCGGCAGGCGTTAATCATATCTATGCACAAAACGAACACGACCTGTTTTTCGCGCAGGGATATTGTGCCGCCAAAGACCGGCTCTTCCAGTTTGAGCTGTGGCGGAGGCAAGCCTCCGGAACGCTTGCTGAAATTCTGGGCGAGGCAGAAGTGCAGCGCGACATTGGTGCACGTCTGTTCAGATACCGGGGTGATTTAAAAAAAGAATTCAATCACTACCATCCGCGTGGCGAAGAAATTATTACCGCCTTTACCGATGGCATTAATGCGCTGGTAGCCGAAACGGAGAAAAATCCGGAGTTACTTTCACCTGAATTTGGTATTCTGGGCATCAAGCCCGGATACTGGACCCCTGACCTGGTGGTATCGCGTCACCAGGGCCTGCTTGGAAATGTAACTGAAGAGCTCAACATTGCACGAGCCGTTGCCTTACTTGGGAGCGAAAAAGTAAAAGACCTGAAGGCCTTTGAGCCCGGTGAACCCCGATTGATGGTAGACGCTGCTATTGATTCAGATGGCTTATTTGAAAAGGTTATCGGGTTGTACGAAGCTTTCCGGAAACCTGTTGTTTTTACTCCAGATCATTTGGCAGAGCGTACAGCGCATACGCATGATCAGTCGCATCAACCCACAGGCATCGATCGTCTTGCCTATAATGAATTACTTGCAGACGATGACCGCACCATCGGAAGTAACAACTGGATTGTAAGCGGCAGCAAAACAACCACCGGCCTGCCCATGCTGGCCAACGATCCGCACCGGGCCGTTACCGTGCCCTCCCTTCGGTACCTGGTGCACCTTAATGCCCCGGGCTGGAATGTTGTGGGTGGCGGTGAACCCACCATACCCGGAGTTTCCATCGGTCATAATGATTATGGCGCCTGGGGGTTAACGGTTTTTAACATCGATAGCGAAGACCTGATGGTGTATGACCTTAACCCGAAAAATGAATTACAATACAAATACCGGGGCACTTGGGAAACCATGACCGTAGTGCGCGATACGTTACGGGTTAAAAATGCCAGCGATGTTTACGTTGAACACAAATACACCCGTCACGGTCCCGTTACCTTCATTGATAAAAATAGAGGTAAAGCGTATGCAATTCGGTGTGCCTGGCTTGAGCCGGGTGGTGCTCCTTACCTGGCCAGTTTGCGGATGAATACGGCACAAACGTGGGAGGAATTCCGCGAAGCTTGTTCGTACAGCCATATACCGGGCGAAAACATGATCTGGGCCGATAAGGCCGGAAACATCGGTTGGCAGGTTGTGGGTATAGCTCCGGTGCGGAAAAACTGGGATGGCCTGTTGCCCGTTCCGGGCGATGGACGATTTGAATGGGAAGGATTTTTACCTGTAAAGGAACTACCCCATATCGCTAATCCCGAAAAAGGCTATTGGGCAACGGCCAACGAAAACCTGGTTCCAACGAGTTATCCCCACCGCTATGCCGTTGGCTGGGAGTGGGCCGACAGCAGCCGGGCCAACCGCATTAATTCGGTTTTAGCAGAAAACAAAAAATTCAGTCAGGCTGATTTGGAGCAATTACAATTCGATTACTTTTCCGTTCCCGCCAGCAGACTCGTTCCCTACCTGAAAGACCTTTCCTTTTCTGATAGCAAAACCGACAGCCTGAAGCACCTGCTATTGAATTGGAATTATGTGTTAGATAAAAATTCAGTAGAAGCCGGAGTGTATATGGCCTGGGAAAAGAAGTTAGTGGAGAAAGCCTATCCGCTCTTTGTGCCCGAAAAGGCCCAGCCAATAATCCGAAGCGTGTCGCTTCGTAAGGTAATCAGCTGGATTACCGCCAACCGCACTGAACTCGGCAATCGAAATAATTTCTTAAAAACCGGCTTTGAAGATGCCGTGCAACAACTCCATGCAAAGCTGGGTTCCGACACAAAAAAATGGAATTACGGCCAGGCGGCTTACCATCATATACTTATCAAACACCCGCTGAACATGGCCCTGAACGATTCCCTGCAACAGATTTTCAACTGCGGTCCGTTGCCGCGAGGGGGCTCAGCTTCAACCCCCAATGTAACCAGCAACAACGATAACCAAAGTCATGGTGCCACCTTCAGGCTGGTAGCCGATGTTGCCGACTGGGATAATTGCGCGTTTAGTAATTCGCCCGGGCAAAGTGGCGATGTGCGCAGTCCGTTATACCGCAACCTTTTTGACCCCTGGGCTGGCGATACCCATTTTCGGGTTTACTTTACACGAACCAAAATCGAAAAAAATACCTTTGGTAAACATGTATTAGTTCCGAATGCCCGTTGACATTTCTTCTATAAAGCAACAGCTGCCTCAACTCAGCGAAACATTACAAAACCTCTTTGCCGCAGAAGGAACAGTAATAAAACTGGAAGCTGATACTGAAATTCTGAAAGAAGGCCAGTCGGTTAAACAGATTCCGATTGTGCTGGACGGCCTGGTAAAGGTGTTTACCCGCCACGAAGACAAGGAGTTACTGCTATATTACATTAAACCCCGCGAAAGCTGTGTGATGTCATTTCTTGCTGGAATCAAGAATCAGCCCAGTCGTATTTATGCACAGGCCGAAGAGCCCACCACGTTATTGCTGTTACCTTCGCAAAAAGTGGAGCGATGGATAAACGAATACCCCCAACTGAACAATCTGTTTTACGATTTGTACAACAACCGCTACTCCGAACTGATTGACACCTTGCACCAGCTCATTTTTCAGAAACTGGATGCCCGCCTTTACGATTACCTGATGGAAAAAAGCAGGCTAAAAGGCAAATCTTTACTGCATTTACGCCATCGCGAAATTGCCCAAGACCTGGGCACTTCGCGCGAGGTCATTACGCGGGTGTTGAAAAAACTGGAAAAAGAAGGCAAAATCAAGCAAACCCCGCTCGGAATTCACCTGTTATAATTTTTATCAGCTGGTGACCAACATCACCGGTTTTTTGGTGCATCATCATGCATCTTTGGGTTACCGATTCAGCCATGAAAAGCAAAGCCCTGAAACTCCTGCTGGTTTGCATGATGTGCGTGGGCATTGTTTACCTGCTGATTTGGATTTTTAAGTAGAAAACTAAACTTCAGTTATTATGAAAAAGAACATGGGAAACATTGATCGGATCATTCGGGTAATCCTGGCGGTAGTTTTTGGTGTTTTGTACTTTACCGGAACAGTAACCGGCACCTTAGGCCTGGTACTGGTTGTTCTTGGTGCAGTATTCGTGCTCACCAGCCTGGTTAGCTTTTGCCCGCTGTATGCCATTGTAGGCCTGAGCACCTGCCCGACAAAAACGGCTTAGTGGCAGATAAGTGAAGAATCTGATGTTTCGGATTCTTCACTTATTATGTATCTCGTAATTATTTGTCTCTGTAATCGAGTGCAGGTTTTCTGTCGCCAATCAGGGCCGAGTATTTAAAATCCGGACCAATGCGTTTTTGATAATCTTCCCTTGCCTTTTGGATTTGCGTTCCATCGTTAAGCAAATCAATACCGGTAAGGGCAAGTGTTTTGGCGGCCACCATCATGCCCTTTATCCCAATATCCACGCCTCCGCAGGCAACTGCCTGCCAGCTATGGGCAGGAACACCCGGAACCCAGGTAGCCGTTACCAGGCCTACGGTGGGCACTACATAACTTACATCGCCCACATCCGTTGAGCCGCCACTGCCCTGAGCATCTGTCTTGAACGGATCTACCGTTGCTGCGGCTGTCAAAGCAGGACTGCTGCCAATAAGCGACTGCTGAATTTTCTTTCCAAACTCCATCTCTTCGGGAGTGTATGTAACGCCTCCTACTGTAGTTAGATTGGCGTGCATCAGGCGGGCTAAAGGTTCGTTGGGGAGTAAATCGTAAACGCCCCCGATGATTTCATACTCCACCCGTGTTTCTGTGCCCATGGCGGCTGCATCGGCAATTTTCTTTATGCGCTCAAAAATACCGGCCAGCACATCGCGCTTGGGGTGGCGGGCATAGTAATACACTTCGGCAAAATCAGGCACTACGTTAGGTGCTTCGCCACCGGCAGTAATAATGTAATGAATTCGTGTATCGGAAGGAATGTGTTCACGCATCATATTCACCATATGATTCATTGCCTCCACGGCATCGAGTGCAGAGCGGCCGCGTTCGGGAGCACCGGCAGCATGAGCTGAGGTGCCATGGAATCTGAACTTAGCCGAAACATTCGCCAGTGAAGAGGCCGGGTTTGCAGCATTGCGGCTGCCCGGATGCCAGTGCATCACCACATCCACGCCATCAAATAATTTTTCACGTACCATGTACACCTTCCCGGCACCGCCCTCTTCGGCCGGTGTACCATATACTTTAATGGTACCTTTTAATCCCGTTTGCATCATGGTCTCCTTTAATTCAATGGCGGCAGCAACCGAAGCCACACCAAACAAATGATGCCCGCAGGCATGGCCTGCCGTACGGGATGGGTCAGGTTTTTTTTCGGGAACGGCTTCCTGTGATAGGCCCGGTAACGCATCAAATTCTGCAAGGATACCAATAACCGGCTTGCCCGATCCATACGTAGCTACAAATGCCGTAGGGATACCGGCTACACCTGCCTCTACAGTAAAGCCATTTTTAGTCAGCAACTCCTGCAATTGAGCTGTACTCTTGTATTCTTTATATCCCACTTCCGAAAACTGCCAGATGTTAAGTGCGGTTTGCTTATAGGTGTCGTATTGTTTGTCAATACGTGCCATCGCATTCTTTTTTACACCGGGCAAATCTTTGGGTTTAATCTGACCTTGTGTGATTACAGCGATCAGAACTAAAATGCCAAACAGAACGGCCATGCGCTTATTCATAGGATTGGGGTTAAATGAACGTTGTGAACTTCCTATTTACCCAAGTAATTGAAATTAGTCAAGCTAAATTGTTTTGGCTTTACTCAGGATTACACCGAAAACCAGTTTGGAAAAGACCACACCATGTAGCCGTAGGCAGCAAACCGTACAATACGCAAAATGCTGATCAGCAGAAATTGTTTAAACGGAAGGTTTACACTGCCTGCCAGCATACAGGTGGCAGAGTATGGAATAGGTGTTACCGCAGCAACCATTACCAGGAATGCCCCATACCGTTTAAGCTGGGTATCATATTGCATGAGGTAGCGAACATGCATTTTTTTATAGAAGGTTGTTCTTGAGAAGTTGCTGCCAATGAGGTATCCGATTATACCCGATAAATAGGAGATTACGGTTAGAATAATCAGATTGATAATAAACTGGCCTAATGAAACCTTGTGTAATATCCACACCAGCATAAAGAACTCCGGAGGAACCAGTCCAAAAATTACCTCAGAGGCAAAAAAAACGAGGTAAAGGATAACCGGTTTATCCTGAATGGCCTCAATATCCTTGTGAAAGGTAGTTTGAATATATTCTTCGGCAAGGATAAACACAGTAATAATTACCGCAAACCAGAGTAGTCCACGCAACAGGTTTTTTATTAAAAATCCCGATTTAGTATCCTCCTGTTGCATACCTGGTTACATTAACTAATTAATGGGAAGCGCTTAAAGGGTTTGTTCTCATCGAATAATTTCCGATAGGTAGCATGCCGTTTAACAACATTGGGCGTAACTTGTTCCGCCACGCGTATCATTTTAGGATTAAAATCACCAATCCAGTTCATTTCATATTGCTCATATGGAAATGATTCGGTGTGGGCTATACGCCTGAAGGATTCAATAATGGCTCCGTCAACGCCTTTGCCCTGATGTTCCGGCACAACACCAAACAGTATTCCAAACGCCTTTTTGTTTTTGCCTGTTTTCTGAAGTAACAGAAACTTAAGTTTGGCAGCCAAATCGAATTTACCGTTCAAATACTTAAAGATTTGGTTAAGTTCTGGCAGTGATATAAAAAAGGCAACCGGCTCACCGCGGTAATAACCAAACCAAATCAGTCGTTTATCTAAAACCGGTTTCATTTGTTTTACCATGGCCACCGCCTGGGCTTCGGTGAGTTCGGGAATTTCACCCCGTTTTGCCCAGGCGCGGTTATACACATGCCTGATCTCAGCTGCGAGTTTCACGCTATCAATTTTCTTGGGGTGACCAAACGTGTAATCCGTATTCTGAAATACGCGCTCAGCCTTTTCCAGGAGTCGCGAATCCAGCGGGCCTTGAATGGGGCGGCCAAACGTAAGCTGATAGAAGTAAACCTGAAAGCCGTAAGCTTCGAACAGGTCTTTATAATATGGAAAATTATAGTTGCATTGATAGTTGGGTTGCCGGTCAAACCCATCAACCAGCAAACCCCACCATCGGTCTCGGTTGCCAAAATTAATGGGACCATCCATTGCTTCCATTCCCCGTGCCTGAAGCCACATTTTGCATGTGTCGAAAAGAAGAAATGCAGCTTGTTGGTTATTAATGCATTCAAAAAAGCCGATTCCTCCTGTTGGCTGATCATTGCCTTTGTGGGCAGTTTTGTTGTTTACAAATGCCGCAATCCGGCCGATGGTTACTCCCTTATCATCCTGTAAAATCCAGCGAATACATTCACCATGCTGAAAGGTTTTATTGATGGCCTTATCGAACACGCCATTAATGTCCTTATCCAAGGGCCGTATCCAGTTCGGCTCATTTTTATAGAGGTTTACCGGAAGGAGAAGGAACTCCCTGGCCAATTTTGGCGAATTTACTTCGAGCAGATTCATTAAGGTTTGTTTGCATAACGGAAAAACCGATCCGCTGCCGGTTCGATGTGTAAATTTGGCAGCTTAATCTCAAAGGTAGTTCCAAATCCTACATTGCTTTGAACGGATATTTGCCCTCCTAATTTATCAATTGCATTTTTAACGATGTATAACCCGATGCCTGAACCATCGGATTGTTCGGCAGCCCTGAAGAACATGTCAAAAATTTTATCCAGGTTAGCCGGGTCAATGCCAATTCCATTATCTGCGAATCTAATATGCGCCTTTTCCGGTGTGATTTCAATGAAAATATTGACCATGGGTTTTACGGCTTTTTGCTGGCGATACTTTATTGCATTGGAGATGAGGTTGCGGAAAATTTCAGAAAGCCGCCAGGGGTCACTGTAAAATTCGCTTCCGGAAACTTGTGTAGTCACTTCAACTTCAGATGCACCAGGCAGGTAATTCAGATCGGAGAATGTCTTTGAAATGATCCCTTCAAAATCAACTTTGCTCACAGTCATTTCCATTTTAAGGTTCTTGGAATGACTAAGCACATCGTTAATAAAGTGATCAAGATCCTGAATTTTTTTTCCAATAACCTCAATATAGCCTAACAGGTCATCTGTATTGCCGGGCAATTTTGCCAGGTTAACCAGGCCGAGTACGGAAGAAAGGGGCGCACGAAGGTCGTGTGATACCTTGTACACAAAATTATCAAGTTCGGTGTTTCGGGTCTTCAGCTCTTCTTCAATCATTTTCCTTTCTGAAATATCCACATACACACCATAAATGCCAATTGCTTTGTCATCAAGAGTAACCGGAACGCCATACAAAATAACGTTTACCAGCTTACCGGCTTTATGTTTGCGTACCGTTTCAACGCTGATCAAATTATTGGATGCAATCAGGTTGTTCAGATCAATCCCTTCGTTTTGCAGTTTTTCAGGCACAATAAAATCATTGAGATTTTTACCGCGCAGTTCAATTAACTCATACCCAAACATTTCATTAAAACCTCTGTTTATCAGCAGCACCTTGCCGTTTACATCCAGCATTACCACAGCCAGTGGAACGGTGTTGAATAATTTGGTAAACAGCGCTTCATCTTTTTTTATGCGTTCCTCTTCCTGCAGCTTTCGGCCGGTAATGTCGAGAATCAGGCCTTCGTAGAGAAACTGCCCGGATGTTGCCGGCTTACTTGTTCTGATTTCAACCCAGCGAATGGTGTTCTTTATACGCAGTCTTCCTTCCCACCTCCACTCACTGCCTGCCACGAAGCCTGCCCTAAATGCTTCATTAAAACTCTCCCGATCATCGGTAAAAATGATTTCCTCACATACTGAATTACCACCGGTCCATTCTTCGGGATTGATGCCTAAGAGTTGCTCGCAATTACTGCTTAGCGATACAAGTTTTGGAGTGCCATCGGGATTAGCGGTGCACGTAAAAACAACGGCCGGAAAGCCGGGGGATAGTTCCTGCATGAAGAACTCGCGTTTAAGTTTAGTGTTAAATTCTGTCTGGAGAGGGCGGTCAAAATTTCAGACATGCAATATAGATTTTACCCTCTATTCTACAAGCATTTGCAATCTACGCGGAAGAAAATTCTGCCCGGTAATGGGCTTGATGATGGCAACCCTCCGTCAGGAAGCTTTAAGCGCCTCTGCACCACCAACGATCTCAAGAATTTCTTTGGTAATAGCAGCCTGCCGAGTTCGGTTGTAACTCAACCGTAATTCTTTAAGAATTTCACCGGCATTTTCGGTGGCTTTGTCCATGGCCGTCATACGGGCACCGTTTTCAGCCGCGTTGGAGTCAAGCACAGCTTTAAACAACTGAACGCGGAGTGATTTGGGAATAAGGCCTTCCAGTACTTCAGTATTGTTCGGCTGGTAAATATAATCCGTTGATTGCGCGGAGTTTGCCTGCTTTTGAACCACCGGAAGGTACTGCTCGGTTCGCAGGATTTGCGTGGCTACATTTTTAAACTCATTATATACAATTTCAATCTTATCGTATTTACCTGAACGAAAGTTCGCCATGAGGTAATCGGCAACGGTGGCAACTGATTCGAACGACAATTGACTAAACAGGCCGGCATAATCACTCAACATCCGGTATTTTCGTTTGGTAAAATACTCGTTGGCTTTTTTGCCAATGGGTAAAATGGTTACGCTGCCCTGCTTGTACTGACTCTGGTATTTTTCTTCAATAACCCGAAGAACTCCTTTATATACACTGGTGTTAAACGATCCGCAAAGGCCCCGATCGGAAGTAATGGCCACCAGCAACACATGGTTTTCTGGCCTTACCTTGCTGTACCAGTTGTCGCCCGATTCATTGGTTTGCGCAGCGGAAAGATTCTGAAGAATCAGGGAAAGTTTTTGAGCAAACGGACGCATCTGCAGAATGCGGTCCTGCGACTTTCTTAGTTTGGCAGCCGCTACCATCTTCATGGCTTTGGTAATCTGTTGGGTAGAAACTACCGAACTAATGCGGGTTTTAACTTCCTTTAAGCTGGGCATTGTTTACTTTGCTATGCTGATCAATACTTTGCTGCCAATTCAGTTGCTGTTCGTTTGATTATTTCCATGTCAGAATCATCAAGTTTTCCGGCACGGAGGTTATCCAACACAGCCCGATGACTGGTGCGCATTAAATCGAGAAATTCCTTCTCAAATTGACGCACTTTGTTTACGGGTACTTTATCCATATATCCGCGGGTGGAAGCTGTAATAATGGCCACCTGTTCTTCCACCGGAACGGGTGCGTACTGATCTTGCTTCAACACTTCGGTATTTCTTCTTCCCCGTTCGATTGTCAGTTTGGTAGCAGCGTCCAGGTCAGAACCGAATTTCGCGAAAGCTTCAAGTTCGCGGAACTGTGCCTGATCAAGTTTGAGCGTACCGGCCACTTTTTTCATGGATTTGATCTGAGCGGCACCACCCACACGCGATACGGAAATACCCACGTTAATAGCAGGCCGTATGCCCGAGTTAAACAAGTTAGTCTCCAGGAATATCTGTCCGTCCGTAATGGAAATTACGTTGGTGGGTATGTAAGCAGACACGTCACCGGCCTGTGTTTCGATAATGGGTAATGCCGTTAATGAACCTCCACCTTTTACTTTTGATTTTAACGAAGGAGGCAGATCGTTCATGTTCTTTGCAACGCTGTCGTCATTGATAATCTTCGCGGCACGCTCAAGCAGGCGTGAGTGCAAGTAAAAAATATCGCCAGGGTACGCTTCACGTCCGGGAGGCCGTCTCAACAACAGCGATACTTCCCGATACGCCACAGCCTGCTTGGACAAATCATCATAAATTACCAACGCGGGGCGGCCGGTATCGCGGAAATACTCACCAATGGAAGCACCGGTGAAGGGTGCAAAAAACTGCATAGGTGCCGGGTCGGAAGCTGTAGCGGATACAATAACGGTATAAGGCAAGGCACCTGCTTTCTCGAGTGCAGCCGCTACCTGAGCAACGGTCGATCCCTTCTGTCCGATGGCGACATAAATACAATATACCGGCTTGCCGTTTTCGTAAAATTCCTTTTGGTTAATAATGGTGTCGATCGCAACGGCTGTCTTGCCGGTTTGGCGGTCACCGATGATCAATTCGCGCTGACCTCTGCCAATGGGGATCATCGAATCGATGGCTTTGATACCCGTTTGCAACGGCTCGTTTACCGGTTGACGATAGATAACACCGGGAGCTTTCCGTTCCATCGGCATTTCAAACAACTCACCTTTAAGCGGGCCTTTACCATCCACAGGTTCACCCAGCGTATCTACCACACGGCCAAGCATGCCAT
Source organism: Cyclobacteriaceae bacterium (assembly GCA_046294915.1). Classification (GTDB taxonomy): domain Bacteria; phylum Bacteroidota; class Bacteroidia; order Cytophagales; family Cyclobacteriaceae; genus UBA2336. Next base: position 18,848 of record JBKBOE010000045.1, read on the forward strand.
CGCCCACCATAACGGAAGCAATTTTGCCGGTGCGCTTCACGGTATCTCCCTCATGCACACCTTTTGAATCTCCGAAGAGCACGGCTCCCACATTGTCTTCCTCCAGGTTAAGCACCATGGCGCGAAGCCCGTTTTCAAACTCCAACAGTTCGCCCGATTGTGCCTGGGTTAATCCGTAGATGCGTGCCACACCATCACCAACCGTAAGCACGGTACCCACCTCCTCGAGTTGTGCATCTGTGCGCGACTGTGCAAGCTGCTCTCGCAATATTGCCGATACTTCTTCAGGTCTGATCTCTGCCATATAATTTAACTTAACGTATTTTAAATCTCTTTTATATAAGGGTTCTGACTAAACTCCCGTTCCAATGTTTTCAACTGGTTGCTTATGGAGGCATCAATTTGCTTATCGCCAACGGTAAGCACAAAACCACCAATCATTTGCTGATCAACCTTTTCAACCATTTCAACCAGGTTACTGGTGCTTATCTTTTTTACTATAGTTTCAAACTCCATGCGCAAGGCCTTATCTACCGGAAAAGCAGTAGTTAACGATGCCTTTACAATACCCTTGTATTCATTGTATGCATTGTGAAATTGCCTGGCAATTTCCGGAAGCAAAGGCTCGCGGTTCTTCCGTGTAATGATATCAAATATGGCCAGCGTAAGGTTGTGAACCCTGCCCCTGAAAACCGCGCGCAGAATTTCATTCTTTTTGTCATGCTTCACTACCGGATTGCGAAGCATTAACGTAAATGCCCTGTTGCGATCGCAAACCTGGGCAAACAACATCATGTCGTTATTCACTTCTTCCAGCGCCTTCTGTTCAACGGCCAGTTGAAGTAATGATTTCACATACCGATATGCAACTCTTGAGTCGGCCATGTTCAGTTAATCTTCAAATCTTTGATGTATGCTTCAACCAACTCTTTTTGTGCCTTATCGTCTGCAAGATTCTTCTTCATAAGTTTTTCGGCTACCTGCAGCGAAAACAAAGCCACCTGGATCTTAACTTCTTTTAATGCCGCCTGCTTTTCTATCTGGATAGCCTGGCGCGCATCATCTATAATTTTATCTGCCGACCGCTTGGCCTCCAGTTGCGCCTCTTCTTTCATCCGGTTAGATGCTTCACGGGCTTCCTTTAAAATCTTATCACGCTCTTCACGGGCTTCTTTCAACAATTTTTCATTGTCTGATTTAAGCTGGCTCATCTCAGCACGGGCTTTATCGGCCGTGTCCAGCGCATTTTGAATGGACATTTCCCGCTCCTTCAACGAGTTGAGAATGGGTTTCCACGCCAGGCGCGACAAAAGGATAAACAAAAGGATGAAAACAATGGCTTGCCAAAGAATGAGTCCGGTTCCGGGGGTTAAGAGATCCATAGCATGTTATTCTTAAGGGTTAAAAAAAAAGAGGAGTTTCCTGCCTATTGCAGGCGAACCCCTCTATCCGTTAGCCTAATGCCACCATCAGGCAAATAACGAGTGCAAACAGGGCGGCTACCTCAATAAGGGCGGCAATCACCAGCATTGCACCTTGAATTTTGCCGGAAGCCTCTGGCTGGCGGGCCATACCTTCCATCGCTGAGCCACCAATGCGGCCGATACCGATTCCAGCGCCAATTGCAGCCAGACCAGCACCAATGCCAGCGCCCATAATGGCAAAACTCATGTCTAACAAAAGTGATAATAACATAGTGTTAAGTATTTATGTGAAACAACCCCGGCATTCTGCCGGGGATATCTTTAGTTCATTAATGATGTTCATGCTCGGCTGTCGCCATCCCTATGTACAGGGAAGTAAACAGCGTAAATACGTAAGCCTGAATTCCGGCAACCAGTAATTCTATCAGGTTAATGAACAGCACCATCAGTGTGGAGGCCAGTCCTACGTAAATGCTTCCGAAGATGAATGTTAAACAAATCAAACTCAAAATAACGATATGCCCTGCCGTAATTGCCACGAACAAACGGATGGTAAGTGAAAACGGCTTGGTAAACAGCCCGATGATTTCCACCGGCAGAATAACAATGCGAAGAGGAAGGGGCACACCGGGCGTCCAGAAAATGTGGCCCCAGTAACTCTTGTTACCGCTCACGTTGGTAATGATAAACGTAAATACGGCAAGGGTAAGCGTAACGGCAATATTGCCCGTCATGTTTCCGGCACCGGGAAGCAAGCCCAGCAGGTTACCAAATAAAATGAAGAAGAAAAGCGTGAGCAGGTACGGCAGGTACTTCTCGTAGTGATGACCGATGTTGGGTTTTACAATCTCATCGCGAACAAATACAATGATGGGCTCAAAGAAGGATTGAATACCTGAGGGTGCCTTCCCTGCATTTTTTGCATACCGGCCTGCAACACTACTAAAAATTAAAAGGAGCAGCGTTGCATTAATGAAGAGCATGGCAACATTCTTGGTAATGGAAATATCGAATACGGCTTTTCCGGAATCGGCCAGGTAAATGTGGTTATGTTCAAGTTTATAGCCATTAAATTCTACCGGGTTATGATGCTCATCATAAAAATTTCGTGAGGAGAAAATTTCCAAACCTTTCTCCTGCGAATACACGATAACCGGCAAATAAAGCGTTCCGTAATGGCCATCCCAGAAATGCCAGATATGGTCGTCCATAACGTGGTGCAGGATAACCTCGCTGGCATTAAAAGGGGCGTTACCTTCCGCAGAATCAGCAGCAGCAGCGTGAGAGAACAAACCAAAAAGCGCAACGGTAAGGACTACAGAAAACCGGCTAAATTTTGATCGAAAAACGCTCATTGGAAGCTGCTAAAGGGGTTTTAAAATCCGACCGCAAAGGTAGAAATTATAGGCTCACAATGAAATTTTTTGGTTCTTTTTTGGGCCGGTGTAGTTCCGGCTAGCCGTTAACCTTTCGGTACAGAAAAGCCACTTCAACCGTGGTAAAAAGAAAATACACGATAATAAAAAGGACCACATTTGCCGGTCCTTCACTGCGGTTCCGGGAGATGACAAAAATCAGGAATCCGACATAAGCCAACAGCTTAACCGCCATGGTAAGCAGGTAGAACTGTACAAATATTCCGGGGCGTTTTAATTTTGTTTGCAGCAGATAGTAAAACAAGGCGCAGGTTGTAATGAAGAGGAAAATAATAATCTGGTAAAAGTAAGACGGCCGTGATGTTATCCCCGTGGAATAGGCTGCAACAATAAGTAAAGCAATGAGCGTTAAGCTTAAAAAAAAACGAAGCAGGTAACTCATGAATTGAGAGAACGGTAAACCTGGTACAACATTCCGGCAAAGGCAAGTATTCCGAAAAGCAGCATAAAAACCGGAAAAGGTAATAACAACCATTGATCAAGTTTATACCCCAGCCATCCGAATATGCCAATCGTAATTAACAGTTGGAGGGCAAGCCCGCTGTACCGCAAGTAGGCGTTAAACTGATTTTGCTTCTTCGGTTCTACTGAAGGCTCTTGATGCCCCGATTCCATTGGTATCCCCGATCTTGATTTCCTTTATGGCCGCGCCCATTTTGCACGAACCGTTAAATACAGCGCCTGGTTCTACAACCAGTTTGCCGGTAATTATATCGCCATGAATAACGGCTGTTGCTTTAAGCACAAGAAGTTCGGCAACTTCAATTCTACCCCTTACTTCTCCTTCGATATCGGCATTTTGTGCAGTAATGTTACCATGAACCTGTGAAGAATTTCCCAGCGCTACTTTTGATTTGGATTTGATGTGGCCGGTTACTTTTCCTTCAATGCGAATATTGCCGTAGGTTTCAATGTTTCCTTCAAGGTAGGTGCCCTTGCCAATGGTGTTGCTGGAGTTGCTGATCTCTTCAGCGGCCCGTTTTTCTTCTTTGGTTGTAAACATGTGCTGTTAATTGTTAAAACGTTACAAATTCTTCCGGATTAATGGGGTTGCCATTGTACCACAATTCGAAATGAAGATGTGGGCCATTGGTTAACTCACCACTATTGCCAACTATAGAGATGATCTCACCTGCATTAACAAAGGTACCAACTTTTTTATACAGTTCCGCATTGTGCTTGTATACCGAAATGAGGCTGCCTTTATGCTGAATCATCAGCACGTAACCCGAATCCTGTGTCCATGAGGCAAACACCACAGTACCATCGGCAATGTTTTTAACCGGTTCATTTGTTTTGGTGACAATATCAACACCGTAGTGCCCCCTTTTTAAATCAAACCGGTCGGAGATAAAGCCTGTTATCGGTGAGAAGAAAAAGGTTTCCTGCAACTCGCGGTATTTTACGCTCGTGAAAGTGATGAGGGCCAGATCGGATTTTTCAAAATCGCGCCTGAATTGCGAATCAGCCGCGGCCAGTTTTAATTCATTCGGCTTTATGGACGGCCTGTCCTCTACTTTCAGAATTTCAGATGGATCCTTAAAAGCTGAGGTATCGCCCCGAAGTACACGCTGAAAGTTCATGATGAACTGTTCTTTACGGTCAACCTCCATGGAAAGAGAATCAACTTTAGATGCAAGATCTATCAGCTCCCGGTTTAAAACCATTTGTTCATATCGCGGATCAAACCATTTCGCCAGCAGTGTTTGCGCAAGAAACAAACTGACAACAAATACTGCGGAAAATATCATTCCCAGAAAAAAGATTACTTTGGAATAGGTAAAACCAAAGCTTGTCTTTTCGGCAAAGTTCTCTTCATTCCGGATGATGAGC
>JBKBOE010000046.1:0-23369 GCA_046294915.1 Cyclobacteriaceae bacterium
CACCCTGGCACGTCTCCGAATCGCTCCCCGCATTTACAGTCGGGGATGGCGTGATGGTTACAATAACAATATTTGATTCATTGGAAGAGCATCCCGAAACCGTTGAAATAACTGAATAGTTGCCATTATTGGCAGGAGTGGTTGTAATGGTGAGCGTAGTGCCTGTTTCTCCTACAAGCATCGAACCATTTCGATACCACTGATTTCCTGTAGCTGCACTACTGTTAAGCACAACCGAAGCGGTTCCTTCACACGCTTCAACGGGTCCTGCAGGAGTAACAACCGGGGTAGCCGGCTTTGGTGTAACCGTTATAGTTGTATTATCCGATGAGGTAATGCCATTTCCATCCCGAATGGTAAGGGTATAATTGGTTGTTACTACGGGTGTTGCCACCGGATTAGGAATGTTGGTGGCGCTCAATCCTGCAGCCGGACTCCATTCATAAACTATGGTAGGATCGCCAGTAACTGTTGAGTTAAGACTTACAGATCCACCCTCACAAATAGTAACGCCACCTCCTGTAATGCTGACCGTAGGATTTGCCCCCGTAATGCCGGTAAACGCATTTACGCCTCCTGAAAGCAGAGCTGCCCCAGTAGCCGATAATGTGTTGGCCCCGAGCGGTGTGAATTTAATCCATGGATTGGAAACCTGATTAAACACGCCCTGAAGCTGAGCAGCGTTAATGCTGGTTTCTGTTCCATTAATATCAACGGATGGATAAGACGCTGTTATGTTTGCAACGACACTTGTAAGCGAGGTACTAACATTCCAATACCGGGTAATGAAATGAGTTGGGCTGACGTTGTTCGGATGTTTAAAGTCATCTACCGAAACATGAACAGTTCCCGGAAAACCTGAAGCAGAAGTAATCTCCACGGTTATGGGAGAATAATTAGGTGCACCGGTGTTATCTCCGATAGGAAATGTAAAAATACCTGTTCCGGAATAAGTCTTTATAACTTCACTACCACCGCTAGCGATGATCATTCGTGATGCGGAAGGAGATGAAATGGAAACTGATGCGGCTGATCCTAACAAAAGATTATTCCCCGCCAGGTTAAGATTTCCATTGCTGATGGTTAACACCCCGGTTACGGTAACATCGCCAGCCAGTTGCGCTTCACCCGATGATTGGTTAATTGTAAGGTTTTCATACGTACCTGCTGCAACCAGTTGCCCGGAACCGTAATACTCTATTGTTCCGGTATTGATAGCCAGGCCATTGGAAACACCCGCAAAACGAATGGTACCGCCTGCGTTGTTAATCGTGCCCCCGACCGCTAACGTAAAACCGGAGACATCAAACACAGAAGCATTTACCAAGTTGTTGGTTACATTAACAGCCCCTATAGCATTTTTCTGCCCTGCACCTGAAAAAGATAAATTATAATAGGTAACTCCGGCTACGGTCTGCGGACTTGCACCATTATACAATACCGTTCCGTTATTGTTATTGAATGTTCCGCTGTTGGTTAGACTTCCTCCAATGGTTAAAGTGCCGGAAGTTGATGTAAACGATCCGGCATTTATTGCAAGGCTATTCAGCGTAACGGGGTTATTACCCAGCACCAAAGACCCAACTCCGGTTTTAGTTAAATTCAACCCGGGTGCGTTGATCGTACCTCCTACCGTAAGTGTGTTGGCGCTTACCGTAACTTGCCTGTTGGAACTTAATGTAACCGGTCCAGTGCCCAAATTCAGGTTTTGGGTACCTGTAAAAATGAAGTCACCATTCCAGTTTTGAGCATAATTTAAAGTAGTTATTGAACCCCCGGTTGTATTGTCGATTGTTCCGCCATTAATTATGAATGTGCCTGCTGTTGTTCCCAGGGCACCAGAACTATTAATATTGAGTGTACCCGCATTTAGTATTGTTCCTCCTGTAAAAATGTTAGCTCCGGCAAGTGTTAATGTTCCGGCACCTGATTTCGTTAAACTAAAACCGCCAGAAATAACACCGCCTACCGTAAGGTTACCGGCATTGGTTGTAACCTGCCGGTTTGCCGAGAGGGTTACAGCACCCGTACCAAGATTCAGGTCCTGAGTTCCTGTAAATGCAAAATCACCGGCCCAGGTTTGCGGATAATTTCCGGTGGTAATTGCACCGCCCGTGGTGTTATCTATTGTTCCGCCATTAATGATAAAAGTTGAAGCCGTTGCTCCAAGCGCAGTAGCATTGTTAATATTAAGTGTGCCGGCAGAAAGGGTGGTACCCGAATGCGTGTTGGCACCAGACAAAGTCAAGGTACCCGCACCTGTCTTGGTTAGCCGAAATCCTCCTGAGATAATTCCCCCAACGGTTAGCACTCCGCCTGAGGTTGTAACCTGTCGGTTACTTCCTACCAGAGTAACAGAACCGGTTCCTAAATTTAAATTCTGTGTACCGGTAAACGTAAAGTCGCCATTCCAGTTTTGCGCATTATTGGTGGATAGCGTTATAGCCCCGGAACTGGTGTTATCAATAGTTACACCAGCACTTACAGAAAATGTTCCGGTGCCTATTGCCGAAGGATTATTAATGTTAAGTGTACCGCCTGTTAGATTTGTTCCGCCTGAATAGGTGTTGGTCCCACTCAGTGTAAGTGACCCTGAATTGGATTTTGTAAGTGCTAAGGTTTGCGCACCACCATTTTGAATAGTTCCTGCAAAAACATTAGCCGCGGTCGAGTTCACGGTAAGTGTAACCCCTGCACCCGCACCGTTTTCTATAACCGGAGTACCCACGGTAACATTCGTATTCAATGCCGATACCGTAGTGCTGTTGCCATTGAGTTGTAAAACACCCGTGCTTGCAGCGGTAAATGTTACAGCTCCGGAATTCAATGCATTTGAATTACCCAAACGCACGGTACCACTTTCAATGAAAGTACCCCCCGAATATGTATTTGATGCAGACAGGAAAAGGACCCCGTCACCAGCCTTACTTATTCCCCCTGTTCCACTGATGACCGATGAAACGGATAAATCCGGATTGGCCATGCCATCCGATATTTTAAAACTACGAAGTGAGCTACCAAGAGCAATCGGAGCGCTAATCAATGCGGTAGCCGCACTTACATTTGATATGACATCTCCTGCAAGTGTAATCGTTCCGGTACCTGTAATGGAGGTTCCCGTCATTTCTAAAGATGAAACACTCGTTACATTATTGGCTCCAAGTGCGAATACGCCATTTTCAACGAGTAGCTGATTACCAATTGAAATTGATGAAGCCAATGTAACCGTGTTGTTACCACCACCACCTGTATTATTGATGGATAAGTTAACAACGGTAGCAGGTAGGCCGTCACCAACAGCTTGATTGGCATTTCCTATATACGCATAGCTGGCACCTGTGCTGTAAACACGGTTAGGAACCGAGCCCGTCATCTGCACACTGCCCGACATGGCGGTAAGAGTAATGCCCTGAGGCGAGCCTATCTGTAATGTAGCACCTGAGTTATTAAAGAAATTACTCTCGCCTGCACCTGTAACAAGGCCTCCGGCTCCTATGGTAAGATTACCGTCATTGGTAAAGTCACGATCCTGAAAAGCTGAGGCATTAATTACCAGGGTACCGCGAATAGCACCGGTACCCGTAGAAGCAATGGTAAAGTTCATTCTGCCTCCACCATCGCCAATGGTTAATGTTTTTCCGCTGTTCAGAACAAATGATCCTGAGATGGTTATTCTATTGCCGAATGCAGCACCTGAAAAGGTACAGTTTCCAGAACCCGAGACCGTAAGGCTGTTCAGGGTCACATTGGGAACGCCCGTAATGGTTCCCCCGGTATGCCCTGCAGGAATCACCACATCAGCACCTGCACCCGGTACCACGGCCGGACTCCAGTTAGAAGCCGTATTCCAATCGCCACCACCGGCAGGTTGCCAGGTTTGGGCATATATCCGTGTATTGCTGAATAAAGCAAGGGTAAGAATGATTGCTGAAAGCAATCCGATTTTATGGTGTTTTCCGGATTTAACCGTTAAAAGAATACGGAACGGTCGTAAAAATCGGAGCATAGAAGAATGTTGGCCAACTATAGTTTTTGAATCGCATCAGAAGCCTAAAAGTAACCTTTTCGGGCCGGAAAACTAAATTTTTTGTTTCCGAATGGCAATTTTAACTCATTCAAATTGGCCATTTGCCTTCAGCTTAATCAATGCTATTTTGTCCTGATTGGAAAGATCCATTGTGCCTAAAACAAGAATATCTCCGCTGGGCAACTCCGTAACAGCAGAAGCCCGGTCATTATTGGTCGAGCCACCAAACTGGATCTCAAACTCTACATTCAATCCTGTATCAACCCTTGCCACCCAGATATTGCGGCCTCCGGGACCAATCTTATTACCTACTACGATGAATTTCGATCCCCCTGCTGAACATACATTTACACCCTCCAGATTATCGGGGCCAATTACGCGTTGGTCTTGTACCAGGTTAAAATTGTTGATTACCAACGCAGCGTATAACCGCTTGGAGCCACTGGTTGTAAACTGTGTGCCCACTGCCAAAAAATTACCCGATGGGGAAGTTGAGATACCCGCCATCTCCTCATTCAGGTTTGGATTACCGGCATAAAATGTTTTCTGTATGTTCGTAGAGAGATCGAGGTTTCTGAAAACAAAATTGGATTCATAAACAAGATCACCAGGCGTGTTGACATCCAATTCATCGGTGTACTCTGCCTGAAACCGTGATGTTAACGATTCAAATGATCGTATTCCTGAGCCTAAAGACGAACCCCCAATTCGGTCGGTATAAATTACACTTAAAGTGCTTGAAAACTTCACGTGAAGAACATCATTCCTGTCTATCAATCCGGGGAGTTCTACATTAGTGGTGTCGGCCCGAAGCACAAGTCCACTCACCAGATACCCTCCATCGGGCGTATTGGTTACCGACTTTCCAAACTTACTTTCGTACTGCGTATAAAGCACTGATCGCAGGCTATCACCTGCAGGAGAAATTATGGTTAATCGGATATCAACCGAATCAACAAGCGGGCGCCTTACATCCGACAGCACAACAAAATTCCCTGCATCGGGCCCTGCCAAAATCGGTTCAACGTCTTTAGCCGATTCGTTGTTCACACCAAGTCTTCTTTGCCATTCCACATTTCCTTCCGCGTCCGTTTTAACCACAAACATGGTATTGCTGGAAACAGAAAGCCGGGTATTACCAACTATTATGATTGAACCGTCAGGGTTTGCTACCAGATCAACGGCTTCCTGGTCTCCATCCTCCCCGTAATATTTGATAAAGTATTTTTGGTAGTATGGATTAACGGTGCTTTCGGTATCGCAAGAGAGCCAACCCCAGGAAACTATAATCACAAACCCTATCCACTTACTCTTGCTCAGCATAATCCTTCTTTTTAACTGATTTCAGAACAGATTTGGTATTTACCCTGTTAAGCCTGCGGGGTTTATAAAGTGGGTGATAAAATCCCACCGAGACGGACAAATTATCTAACCGAAAGTAGTCATCAACATGCCCGAACTCCTGCATGGGTCTGCCGCTGAACGTTGTCGTTTCGGTTACCAGGTTCCTAAGTCCAAATCCATACCGCACTTCGGCAAAGAGATAGTCAAGTTTCCATTTGTATTTTGCGGCTCCACCTATTATATACGAAGTGTACAGCCTGTTCCGGTAAGGAAGAAAATCAAGCGAGGGGCTGGTTGCAATAATAGTGTTAATGGTATTTTCGCCCAGGTTATTATTAAATACCTCAACTTGCCCCCTGTCTATGAACAGGTAATTTACTGCTATACCTGCAAATGCCTGAGGGATAAATTTTCTGGGCCTGGATTTATAAAAACGGTCGAAGGAGTATTTAACCATTATCGGAAAAGAGAAGCAACTGAGTTTATCAATAAACTCATGCCGGTCACGTCCAAATACATTAAACCGCTCTCGCTTATAGGATGCAAAGGCGTACCCAACCTCTGATGAAAGTGCCAGGTTTTCGGAATAATGCCAGTCAGCACCCAAAAAAGCTTGTACTCCGGGCTTAAGGGTGTACCTGGTTTCTATGGGGACAGGTCCTGAAGAGGGCAAAATGGAATGGATAACGCGCACCGGTGAAACATTGACTCCAATTCTGACAAACAGAGAAAAAATTGGCGAGGCAGTAAACTTTTTACTCAGGTAAACCACATCAATAGGGTCTACAGCAGGGTCTGTGGCAAATTCAGGATTTGCCTCTAGCACGCTGAGGTAGCTATTCTCTGCTGCAAGCGGATCATCAAGCAACAAATAGACCTGAGTAAGTAACAAGTATGCACGTTGCTGTTGCTCCCGGCTAAATCCGTTGCGCAGGCATTCGGCAAGCATTCCGGGCACACTGTAGAAACGTCCAGAGTTAAACTCTTCCGTTGCCAGATTTAAAGTCTGCTCACACGTAGCTTCCTGTGCTCTGGAAGTGCAAATTGCCAACACTATTACGATAGCCCCAACTATAGAACGTTTTCCCAACATCGGCCTATTGATAATCTTTAATAAGCAGGTTTACACAGGTATTTTCATATTCAATATCGTTACCTACATAAGTCTTCCATTCCTCCTGTGTCATGTTTCTGGACATCTTAGGACAAATCTGGCTAGCCAGGAATTGTGGGTCGGTTGGCCAAATGCGTACCTCAGATTCGTGACAGGCTGCAATGAGAAAGTCGCTGCCACGTGCAAATGCAATGTCCCACACGAAACCGTTGTTATTTTCCATGACTACAGGAAGATCTTCGGGGCTATCAAGCACCCACATTTGCACACGCTTATCGGCACCGGAACTGGCCAGCAGTTTTCCATCAGGCGAAAACTCAACATCATAAACACCGGCTTTATGACCTGTAAACTGGCGCTCATCTTTGCGGGCTATAAGGTCATACAGTTTAACAAGCCCACGCTTGTCGTTGATTTCAAACGTGCCATAGGCAAGCTTTTTTCCATCAGGGCTAAACTGAACGGCCAATATCTGCACACCCGTCAACTCGGTTAGTGTCTCAGCTTTACCTGTTGAAATATCAATGAGCACCAATTGTCCGGACCACGCTGCACCTGCCAGGGTCAGGCCATCCGGACTAACCGAAAGTGCCTTCAATTCGTAAGGAAGAGAAGCAATGGTTTTGACTTTACCCGACCGATGGTCAACTAAAGATATTACCCGGTTTGATTTTGCTACTACCAACCCGGAGTTATCAGGCAGAAAGCAGATGGCGTTGGTTGAACCGCTGAGCCCTTTAACCACAAGTGGCTTTTGTGATTTCGACTGAAGGTCATACACGTGAACAGCCGCAGAATCGGTTCCGTTTGCCAGGTAGCGCTCATCCTCGCTAAGTGCAATTACCCTGTTCGGAAACGGATTCTCAAATCCTGTAGGGTCGGCAGTCTGTTTTACATAATCGCCTGAAAAAATTCGTCCGTCAGCTGCAGCAGCATAAAAGGTAGATGACCGTGATGAAACTGCAATTGAATTGATACGGTTACGCGTTGGGCCAGGAATTTTAACCGCATTAAAACTGGAACCACTAAAGAGTTTCAGTGCATGGTACAATCCATTGTATATGTAGGGGTCATATTTCTTGCCGCCATACCGGGTATTGAAGTGATAAGACTGCATAATTTGTGCTCCTGCCAGGTCCTTGTCATCATCTTCCTGGAAAGAAGTACCGGCAAGTTTCTGTGCCACGGCAAGCATATATAAGCGATTGGCCCGATCAAAATTCTCGTTAGCCCTTATGGTTTCGTTTTCGGCAATAATCCGCTGCGCTCTTTCATTCTCACCTGCAGCGATTGCAAGCTCCTCTTGTTCCTTGGCTCTGCGCAGTGCTGCCATCGCAATGTTTCGCTGACGTGTGGTTTCTTCAAGCGCGAGTTTCAAATTTTCATTGGCTTGTTCTGCTTCGGCACGGGCTTTTAGTGCCAAATTCGTTGCGGCTTCAGCTTCGATTTGTCTTTGCTCTGCCAATTTTCGTTGCTCAGAAGCTTCTTTTTCGCGTGCTTCAGCCAAACGGAACTGATTGTCGGCTTCAACCTTTTGAATGTACGCAAACACGAGGAACAATAGTGCAATAACAGCGGCAATACCAAGAATCACAGCCGTTGTTCTGGCCCTTCGCAACATGCGTTTTTGCTGCAACTCCTGATTTTTAAGTTCAGCCTCGTAGGTAATCCGGCTGGTGTCGAGAAAAACAATAGCACGTTCAAAGGCTTCGTCATACCGTTGTGCCCATTCGCGCGTTGGCCGTTGTTTCTTTTGCCAGTTAAGTGCCAATTGCAAATCAGGCGGTCGCCATAGGCCGGTTCGGCCAATCTGGTACATCGCAGCAGCATCCGACAGCCTCTTGTACATCTGTGCCGACTCAAATTCTTCGTCAACCCAGGTGTTCAATCTTGTCCAGATGCGCATCAAACTTTCGTGGGAAAGCTCAATAACTGACTCACTGTTAAGCGGTACGGTATGGGGTGGCATCAGAAATGACCGGCCGGGTTTTCTGAAATGTTCGACAACGGCAATCATTTCTTCTTCATCGGCATCGGCAAGCCGCGCAATTAACCCAAGCTTTCCAGGCCTCCTCATCCCACGGCTCTCAGCGCTTTTTTCGGTAATGCTTTTAAAAAGAACTTCAGCAATTTCTTTTTCCCGGGGCGAAAGTTCTTCCAGCACTTCGTTGGCATGCTGGGAAAGCGCCTGATCAATTCTTCCGATAGCATTATAATGCCGGAGATCCATCGGTTCGCCTGGCTCCCGGTTGTTAATCCAATAATCCCAGGTGCGCATCAGGGCATGCTGCAGAATGGGCAACTGATCCTGGTTTTTGCCCATATCGCTAAGCAGTTTTTTCACCAGGCGCTGAGAAATTTTACCACCAGCCACAGCAATCGGTCCTTCAATAGCAAGTTTTTTCTGCTCTCGTGTCATTTGAGGCACGAGGTAATTACTTTTATTCACCACCTGGGTTAGCCCCGGGTACACTGCACATTTTGCAATGAAGTCGGAGCGCATGGTAAGCGCAACGTAAACAGGGGTATCGGTTTGTTGGATGGCGTGCAGAATCAGGTTAACATAGGCTTGAGCCTCGTTTTCCTCTTCATTTTGTAAACCGGAATCATGGTACCGGAAGAGTTCTTCAAACTGATCGAGCATGAAGAACACGTTGTCCTGCCGGAAGGTCTGCAGGAACCGAGAAACCTCAGCAAGTCCGTGAGGTCCGCTTCTCAAAACGGATAAAATAATGGACCGGTAAATTGGCAAATCCTCAGATTGAATTCGTTTGCTCTGAACCATGTATTGAACAACCGACTCTGCAAGATTTTCGATAGGTGAAGTGCCGGGCCGGGTAATAATAACGTGCCAATGCGGACTCGAATGGGAAACAAACCCTCCGTAAAGAACGGGAACAAGGCCGCATGACATCAATGACGATTTTCCGCTTCCGGAATACCCCATTACACAAACAAACCGGTGTGTGGCCAGCTTGAGCAAAATTTCGTCTACCTGGCCTTCCCTGCCGAAATAAAGATGACATTCATCAACCGTAAATGGACGCAAACCCGGAAACGGGTTGGTGCTATCAGGCTGAAAATCAGGAAGAACATCAGGCAATTCCTGAGGTGGTTCGGTATGTAGCGGCTGACTCAGCATAATTTGCTACCAAGAACCTGAAATTTAAGGATTTGAAATGTAAAAGTTAAGGCCACACTTCAATATTAGTTTAAAAAGTAGGAAACAAGTACAAGTTTAAAAAATGGTCTCTAAATAAGTGATTTTGTGGCGGATTCGCAAATTTTCAGACAAATTCAATCACCCTGTCGGCCAGCTTTACATTATCGGACAACAACTCATAAAACTGATCTTTATTGATTCGTAAAAGGGTAACCTCCGTTTTGGCAATAATAAGGTTAGTACTTACAAAATTAGGCATTGCAAGCATCTCCCCGATAAACTCACCCTCTTTAAACGTACCGGCAAATACACCTTTTTGATAAAATTCTACTTCACCTTTAACTACTATTAAAAAGTCGTTGTTTACCGTTTCATCCAACGTCAATGAATCATCTTTATTAATAGTTAATTCAACACTGATATCGGCAAGATAGGTGAGCGTAATGCCCGGAACATTTTCAAACACATTCACTTTACTAAAGAACAAAACCTTGCTGAAACGACTGATTGAATGGGCAAGTACTATGTCGTCTAATGCCTTTTTCTTTGCAGTTCCAAGCCTTTTAACATTCGCCTCATATTCCTTTGTATCAATCTGCCATAAGGCAAAGGCGGCAACTTCACAAATGAGCATATCGGGGTTAAACAACTGGGCAATCAGGTCAATCTTGAAGTCATTTATCCGCTGATTTCCAATCTGGTATAAAACACATGCTTTTGTCCATCGGTTGGATTGGGTAAAATCACGATTGATGATGAATTTCAGTACCAGTTTGGAATCTAGTTTTACGCGGGGGTAAAAAATATCCAGTCGCCTGATCCGTTCATCATCCGAAATTTCATCCAATACCGGAATAATCCGTTGCTTTAGCTGTTCCGAAAGAAACACATCCAACAATTCAACTGCGTAGGTTATTCCTTCGGTTGTTCCGCTCTCAATGTTTTCTTTAACAAGCTGAATAGAGCGCGTATCATAAAGCATTGCCAAAAGCATGTAAATATGCTCAATATCATTTTGGATTTCCCACCTTAATGATTTGATTATGTGCTCATTATGCTCAGCTGATCCAAGTTCCTGAATAGCACTCAAATTCCATCGCAAATCAGCAATATCGTTTTCGATGGCATATTTGATGCGCGTAACCTGTGCGATGTTGGCTTTGAATCCACATTCTCCTAAAGAAAGTAGCACCTGTGAAACAACAACCTTGTTCGGATAGTCAATTTTATTCCATAGCAAATCCTTGGCCCGTTGTCCTCCTATCCGTCCCATGGCCTGGATAATCCGTAACATAAGCTGGGTGCTTTGCCCGCTTTTATAAAAAGCTGACTCTAAAGCAGGAAGTGTTTTGGGGCCAATCAACACCAGCGCATTCATGGCCTGGTTGCTATAAATAGGATTTGCCATATTGTCAATTATGGCATTGATCACTTCAAAATTATGCTTCTTGATAGCTGATTTTATAGCTGTATTCCTGACTTTCGTTTCAGGATCATTGAGCAGTTCAATTAAAAAGGATACGGAGTCATCTGCTGATGTGTGCAGGAGTAATTCGGCAGCATATTGGCGGTCGCTCGCATTGGCCGATCTGGTCAGGCGCTGAATACGCATTTTGGTAATGTCGCCATCGTTATCCAGTATCAACTGGAGTTCGCTTTGGCTAAGCAGGTTTTTCTCAGAGGACTTGGTTTTATCGGGATCTATGCGGATCACATACTTATCCGATACGGACAATCCCTTCATTTCATTCATACGTACCTGGGCATAATACCGTACCGCTTCATCGTCATTACGTATAAGGCTGTTAACCCAAACGGGTGTTTGGCTGGCATTTATTTTCTCCAACAACTTATAAGAAAAGACAGCCCGGCTGTTATTGGTTGAAGCTAACAGACTTTCCAGCCTTCGGGTAATCCTGGTGAATCCAACTTCGAGTTTATCTTGTTGTAAATCAGGGCTTTCAAGTTTCAATCTTATCTTATTTTTATAGCCGGCATAAAGTCTGTTCACTACTAAAAAGTAAACTCCCGCCAATATTGCCAGCATAATCGATACGTGTATCACTTCGAACCAGGATAGCAGGCTTAGACCGAATATTACCAGGCCGGCTATGAACCGGGCACTTTCATTAACAAGGCCCTCTACTTTCGATTGCAGGCTGAAGCGCACCCGACTGTCTAGAGGAATAAAGAACAATTTGAGGACAGGTATCTCCAATGATTCCCGCAGGGTCCAATTAAACAGACGGCTCATCGCCATAAAAAGGAAGAAGTAGATAAACCCGGTTGGCGAACTGTCTTTATGGAAACCGAAAATAGCCCCCGTAATAATGGAACCTACTGAAAATACGGCCAATACAATGGGTAAAATGAATAAGGTGGTTCGCAAACCGTAACTACCTATAATCTTTTGGTTAACAAAGGTTTGCATGATGAGGCTTAATCCATAGACAGCTGCCGTAAAAAAGGCCATAAAGTCAGTTAGTGCTCGTTGGTCGGCATACTGCTCTTTAACCATTTCCTGAAATGAGAATTGGTTAAAAATATAAGCTGTCATGGACACCGTCAGCACAACCGACATGACCATGATATACCGGTCTGAAAACATCCTACGCACACTGGTTTCTCTTTTCACTTCAGCATCCATTTCACCCGGGTCATTTTCTGATAATTTGAACTTGGCCGCGATAATGGCCAGCAGTACACCCATCATCAGGATGCTTATGCAGCAGGCCATGAGGTAGTCGCTGGTTTCCGGAACCAGAAAGGCAGTGAAGGGAATAAGAAATGAAGCAATAATAGCTGCTATGAGCTGGCCTGTGTCAATCCAACCAATAATACTCTTCGACTGTCGGAAATTGAATAATCTGCCGAAGGTTCCCCAATAACTCAACATGAGCAAAGCAACCATGGGTCCAGAGAAGCAGTACATGGCAAAAACTACATATTGCTGCCACTCGGGGTTACCAAAATTCAACAACCAATAAACAGTTATGGTAAAACTGAAGATAAGGCCGATTACAAGCAGGGAAAGGATTGAAAACCGTATGTAGTTCTGGAAAAACGAAAAGGTGGCGGTAGAAAGAATTCCCAACACACCGGCTGCAAGAAATGCTTTGTCCAGATACTGGCCCATCCGGTTAAGAAAAAGCGAATCGGCAGTAACCTGGTAGGTGGCAATAAATACCCCCATAAAAAAACCCGTAGCCAACATGTAGGCCACCTGCCTTTGCTCAAGACTGGTTATGCGTAAAGACTTTGTTAGGGCTTTAACCATGCATGTTATTACGACAAATATAAAAAATAGGGCCTGATGTCTCCACCAGGCCCTCTCCTCAACATTAGTTAAATATTAGTTTTTCTTTGTCGGCTCTTTTTCAGCCCGATATTCTTCGTTCAATCGGGTAATTACTTCATTGGTAATATCCAGTGCACCCTGACCGTAAAGAATATCACTGCCCGGATCGAGTTTAAAAACCATCTGAAGGCCCTTTTCTTCGCCATACTTTTTCAAAAATGTGGTAACCCGCTTATACAACTCCTCATTCAACTTTGCCTGGTCGTTCATAAATTCCTGGGTAATACGTTGTTCAAACAACTGCAGATTCTGTTGTTTTTTAGCCAGGTCTTCTTCCAACGTTCTCACCTGTCCAATGGTCATGTTATTCATGTTCCTCTGGTAAGCTGTGATCTCACCCTGCAGGCTCTGGGCTCTATTCACATAATCCTGTTCAACCTTTTTCTTCTTTGCTTCAAGAATTTCGGCCTGCGCTTTAATGTATTCATAGTGCTTTAAAACAGAATCAGAATTAATGTATGCTACACTCAAACTTCCTGGATCGCCACCCAGAGAGGATTTTCCATTGCCGGAAGCCGATTTTGAGAAATGAAGAAAATACAATACACCAACCGCTATAAGCAGCACGATGTTGAGAACAATTAAACCATTTTTCATGTAAATGCTGATTTAGGCGGCAAATATACTCAGAACCAATACCCCGGCAAACCGGCTATCTAAACCACTCGGCATACATCGGGTAATTTTTGGCTGTTCGCCTGATGGCGGCAAGCATATCTTCCGAAATATCCTTCACCCGTTTAGCCGGAACACCTGCATAAATACTTCCCGGCTCCACCCGGGTTCCCGGTAAAACTACTGCACCCGCAGCGATCACCGAATCTGATCCGATGATGGCATCATCCATAATAATTGCTCCCATGCCAATCAACACATTGTCTTCAACCGTACAACCATGCACCACTGCATTGTGGGCAATGGAAACATTACTACCAATAACCAACTTGGCTCGTTGGTATGTACAGTGAAGAACAGCACCATCCTGAATATTGGTATTGTTGCCTACGGTAATGGAGTGAACATCACCGCGTACCACCGCATTAAACCATACCGTGCAGTTGTCGCCCATTGTCACCTCACCTACCACAACGGCACCCTCAGCGATAAAGCAATTCTTACCGAAGGACGGAGTAAAACCCCGAACCGATTTAATAATAGCCATTTTTAACTACTGACAACTTGTCATATTTCCGGTTAAAATTATTACTTTTGCCGTCTGAATACCAGAGATGAAGGATTTAATTGAGGATATCAACATTATTATTGATCAGCAAAACCAAGGGGCAGTAAACCCGTTGCCTCCTGCCGGAAACAAGAAGAGCCGCAAACTTTACATTGAGAGTTACGGCTGCCAAATGAACTTCTCCGATAGCGAAATAGTAGCCAGCATACTGAAGCAAGAAGGTTTCGATACAACAGCAGAGGTTGATCAGGCTGATGTTGTTCTGCTAAACACCTGTTCCATTCGTGAAAAGGCAGAACAAACCGTTCGCAACCGGCTCATGCAGATTAACGCTATAAAAGCCCGGAAACCTGACCTTCTGGTAGGTGTTTTGGGTTGCATGGCCGAGCGGTTAAAAACCAACTTGTTAGAGGAAGAAAAAATTGTTGATCTGGTTGCCGGCCCGGATGCCTATCGCGATCTCCCAAGGCTGATCAGCCAGGTTGATGAAGGCGAGCGAGCTGTTAACACATTCCTTTCGAAGGAAGAAACCTATGCTGATATTTCCCCGGTACGACTTAATTCAAATGGCGTAACTGCGTTCATTTCAATTATGCGGGGTTGTGATAACATGTGTTCCTTCTGTGTTGTACCCTTTACCCGCGGAAGAGAACGAAGCAGAGATCCGCACTCCATCCTGACCGAAGTCCGTCAACTCGTTGATGCCGGTTATCGTGAGGTCACCTTGCTTGGACAAAATGTTGACTCGTACAAATGGAGTGCAGAAGAAAACAACAAAGGATCAATCGAGCGGAAGGGAATTACCGATTTTGTGAACTTTGCAAAATTGTTGGAGTTAGTAGCTAATGTCAATCCGGAATTGCGCGTTCGGTTCTCAACGTCACATCCTAAAGACATCACCGATGAAGTATTACATACCATGGCGCGGCATGCTAACATATGCAAATACATTCACCTGCCGGTACAAAGCGGTAATTCGCGGATACTAGAACTCATGAACAGAGGATATACACGCGAGTGGTACCTCGGGAAAATAAAGCGCATCCGCGAAATCCTTGGAGAAAACTGTGGCATTTCATCGGATATGATTACCGGCTTTTGCAGCGAAACAGAAAGCGAACACGGTGATACCCTGAGTCTGATGGAGGAAGTTATTTTCGACTTTTCCTATATGTTTCACTACTCCGAAAGACCCGGAACGCTCGCAGCCCGTAAATTAAAAGATGACATACCACTCGAGGTTAAAAAGCGCAGGCTTAATGAAATTATTCAGAAACAAAATGCCCACTCGTTATTGAGAAACCAGCGCGATGTGGGTAAAGTGCATCAGGTGTTGATTGAAGGAACTTCAAAACGCTCGGCTGACTACCTTCAGGGACGAAACTCTGCCAACAAAGTTATTGTTTTCCCGAGAGAAAACTATAAAAAAGGTCAGTACGTAAACGTGCGTGTACACAACTGCACAGCTGCTACGTTGTTTGGTAATGTTGTAAAATGACGACTAATGGTAAATCTGGAAGCGGAAGTACAAAACATTAAACAGCGGTTTGGAATCATTGGCAACTCCCCCATGCTGAACCATGCTCTCCGGGTTGCCATGCAGGTTGCACCTACCGATATGTCAGTGTTAATCACCGGAGAGAGTGGTGTAGGTAAAGAAATCTTTTCTAAAATCATCCATTACCTGAGTCCCCGCAAACACGGACAATTCATTGCCATTAACTGCGGATCAATACCCGAAGGTACTATTGACTCTGAATTGTTCGGTCATGAAAAAGGCTCGTTCACCGGTGCCCACGAAGCCCGAAAGGGATATTTTGAAGTAACCAATGGCGGAACCATCTTCCTCGATGAGATAGGCGAAATGCCGTTGGGCACCCAGGCCCGCTTGCTCCGTGTGTTGGAAAACGGTGAGTTCATAAAAGTAGGATCATCAAAAGTTCAGAAAACTGATGTCCGGGTGGTTGCCGCAACAAACATTAACCTGATGCGGAATGTTAGCGAAGGCAAATTCAGGGAAGATCTGTACTACCGTTTAAGCAGCGTGCCCATTTTTGTTCCTCCTTTGCGCGAGCGGGGCAAGGATGTTGAACTTCTGTTCAGAAAATTTGCTACCGATTTCGCAGAAAAATATAAGGTGAAGCCCATTACCCTTACCGAAGACGCGAAAGAAGTTTTACTGAAATACCGTTTCCCGGGTAACATCCGGCAATTAAAAAACCTCGTAGAGCAGATCTCTGTTTTGTCGACCGATAATAAAGAGATTGATGCAGAAAAATTAGTACACTACCTGCCTCAGGAAAATAACCTGCCTGCACTGTACCGGAATGGCAGCAGCACAACAGAAACACTTTCTGAGCGCGACATCCTGTACAAAGTATTGTTCGATATGAAAAAGGATGTGGTTGATCTGAAAAAAATTGTACTCGATCTGATAAGCCGTGACGGAAGTGCGGCTCAGCTGGTAAAGGATAATCCCGGATTGTTTGAAGGCATTCACTTACCCGAAAATAAACCTCATGACGAACGTGTGATTCTGAATCTTCAGCCTACTCCGCAGGCCATCACCCCAGAAGTGGAAGTGGACGTTCAGGACATCAGCCATGAAACAGCCGATGATTCGCTCTCAATTGAACAAAAAGAAAAAGAATTAATTATCCGCGCCTTGCGAAAAAACAACAATAAACGCAAATATGCGGCACGCGATTTGGGCATCTCTGAACGTACGTTATACAGAAAGATCAAGCAGTATGACCTGGAAGAGTAGTCCAGCATTTCCGTTACCGTGGTTAGTGCTCATTTTCTGCCCTGGGCTGTTGTTTCAGTTCTCGTCATGCGGAGTGTATTCGTTCCAGGGAGCAACCACCAATGCCAAGAATATTTCAATTCAGGAGTTTTATAACAACACCGAACTGGCTCCTGCCAACATTGGTCAAACCTTTACCAACCGGTTAAAGGATTACATGATTCAGAATACCAACCTAAGCGTGGTTCAGGAAAACGGCCAGTTGCAGATAGAAGGCGTTATTACAGGCTACTCCCTCGGACAGATAGCCCCTGTTGCCAACAGCGACCCCACTCGAGGTGATCTGGCTGCTTCCACCCGGTTTACGATAACTGTTAAAGTATCGTACCTTAATACCCTTGATGAATCCATGAGTTTCAAGGACAAATCATTCTCCTTTTACCGCGACTTCCCTAACGATCTGAATTTTACCGACATTGAAGAAAATCTGACCCGCCAGATTTTTGATCAGCTCGTGCTGGACATCTTCAACGCCTCGGTTGCCAATTGGTAAAAAACCTCTATTTTTACCTACCTCATCGCTACGCGTGGAAAAAAATCAATTGGCCGGACTACTTCAGCGCTTTACGGAATCAACCCGTGATGAAGCTGATGCTGTAATTGCCTTGCGTAATGAATTCCCTTATTGCCAGGTATTTCAGGCGCTTGCTGCGCGTGTTAGCCAGGATCACAATCTTCCCGATCATCCATCCATTCTTCAGGCAGCTGCCACTCACAGTACTGATCGGTCAGTTTTGAAAGAAATCATGTCATACAGGAGCGTTACTGAACCTGTAGAGGACGACCAGTTCAAAGCGAAACAAAATATCCCCTCTCATGATTTTGCTGAGGAAGTTTTTGAAGACCTTCAGAAACTGAAGCACTCCAAAGAAGCATTCGAATCCATGTTTGGCACTGCTGGTGCAATTATTCAGCCTTTAGAAAAGGAGCCTCCCCCGGAAAAACCGAAACGCGAAAGCAGTAAGTCAAAGAAGCAACGAATAGTTGAAATGGCGCGTGACCTCAAACGGTCAACCGACTCTGATTTGCAAGACGTAAAGAAGGAGATTAAAAAGCCGAAAAAGAAGGCCTCACAAACTGATCCGCTGATTGAGGCAATCAAAACGTCACGCAAAAAGATTAAGCCCGAAAACGAAAAGGCCCGGGAGCAAATCGACATAATCAACCAGTTTATAAAGGCAAGTCCCGTTATCTCTCCAAGCCCCTCTTCAACGGAAATTTCCCAGCAAGATATGTCAGCGTCAATTCGCAGCGGTGAATTCAGCGATCACATCGTGTCCGAAACACTGGTTGAAATCCTGTTAAAGCAAGGAAAGAAAGACAAGGCCATTGAAGTACTGAAGAAACTGATTTGGAAGTTTCCTCAAAAAAAGACTTACTTTGCAGCCCGAATTGACGATTTAAAGAAATAACATGCTTACCCTCATTATTGGCCTCATCCTTTTCAGTTGTGTACTGTTGGTGCTCGTTATCCTTGCTCAAAACGCCAAAGGCGGAGGACTTACCAGCCAGTTTGGAGGCTCCGGTGCAACCAATATTATCGGTGTAAAGAAAACGGGCGATTTGCTGGAAAAGCTTACCTGGGGTTTTGCTATTGCCATTATGGTGCTTTCCCTCTCCACGAATTTTATAACCCCGGGCCAACGCAGTAAATCGAATGATATTTTGGATAAAGCTGGTGAACAGGCCGCCCCGGCTGCACCTCAAATGCCCACAACCGATTCGGCAAACATTCAACAGGAATAGGTTTTAACAAAGGACTATCTTGAAGAGGGATCTTCTAATAGTTTAAGGACTACGCATTCATCGAAATGTGTTTCACAAATAACCGCTTGGCTACTGGCATAAGCGTTTCGGCAAACGGAAACTTAACGCGCGAAAGAATCAGGTAAGTTGCCGGGTTTGGCATCTGCCTGAACCGCTTCACCAACTCAATTTTTATGCTTTCATAGGGCGTTACCGAACTTTTAGGCACCGTTTCGATAAATTCAGTATTCAGACTTCGGAGTTGCTCATACTGCTCCTCATAAATACTTAGCTGGTACCGGTAAATATTAGTTTCCTTTTCAGGAGGAACAGTTACAAAAAGGTATCCCTCGCGTGCATACAAAGGTGTAACACCAATTGGAGAAATTTCGCATTGTGATTCCACATACTCATAAATAACCGAACCTTCCTGGAGTGACTCCTTAAACTGGGGAATAGCCCATTCAATAATCGAAGCAAGTTCACTCATAATGGCGTCATCTTCAATCATTTCGCGGTAGCTTAATTCCAGTTTTTTAAACTCCTCAAGCGAAAGCTCTCTGGGAAACGACTCACGGATTAACGATCTGTTCTCCTTAATTGCCTGAAGATTTTGAAAATGAAAAACCAGGTCACCTAAAAACGGATACAGCGCTACCCGGCTGAATGATTCCTTAACGGTTTTCAGGTAGGCCAGTAAGATGTACTTTTTGTATTCAAAATCAATCAGTCCCTGTGTAAGCCAGTCTTTTGATAAGCGTTCCATACTCCTAACAAATTT
This sequence comes from Cyclobacteriaceae bacterium, assembly GCA_046294915.1. Taxonomy (GTDB): domain Bacteria; phylum Bacteroidota; class Bacteroidia; order Cytophagales; family Cyclobacteriaceae; genus UBA2336. Next base: position 19,523 of record JBKBOE010000046.1, read on the forward strand.
TTCATTAAAAGGTAATCATTCAATAAACGATGTTCAAGCACCTCGGTTTATCCGTTACCACCTGTCAATGATAACCGGGAAGAGTCTGCCATACTGCCAGATTTTATGTCTCTGATATGCATACCGTTAAGGCCTGGCACACCAAAAACTGCCATTTTGTGAGTTAATTTGCCAATTTTTGCTGTCATACCGAACTGGCACAATTGGTGTTTAACAGGGGCAATATCAACCATGTTAAAACCTAAAATCAGTTAATTGTATATGGCAAAAATCAACTTTAAACCAAACGAGGACAGGGTTCTGGTAGAACCAGCTGCCGCAGAAGAAAAAACTGCATCGGGAATCATCATTCCTGATACAGCCAAAGAAAAGCCTCAGAAAGGAAAGATCATTGCAGTTGGTGAAGGACTGAAGGACAAGCCGGTAACCGTAAAGGTAGGCGACCATGTGCTCTATGGCAAATATGCCGGTACTGAAATCACCATTGATGGCAAAGAGTACCTGATTATGAGGAACTCTGACATTTTCGGAATCATCTAATCACAAATCCAAAACTCAAAAGAACTATGGCGAAAGAAATAACATTTGAAACCTCTGCCCGCGACAGACTGAAAAAGGGCGTTGATAAACTGGCCGATGCCGTAAAGGTAACGCTTGGTCCTAAAGGGCGTAACGTTATCCTTGACAAGAAATTCGGAGCCCCCACCGTAACCAAAGACGGTGTATCCGTTGCCAAAGAAATTGAGCTGAAAGATCCCATCGAAAACATGGGCGCTCAACTGGTTAAAGAAGTTGCCTCAAAAACTGCCGATGCAGCCGGTGACGGTACCACTACTGCTACCGTGTTAGCACAAGCTATTTTTAACCACGGCATTAAAAATGTTGCCGCTGGCGCCAACCCCATGGACCTCAAGCGCGGCATTGATAAAGCCGTAGCCGTGGTGGTTGAAAATCTGAAAAAACAATCCAAAAAAATAAAAGACTCCAGCGAAATCCAGCAAGTGGCAACTATTTCATCTAACAACGATGAAACCATCGGTAAAATGATTGCCGATGCCATGGATAAAGTTGGTAAAGATGGTGTGATCACTGTAGAGGAAGCAAAAGGTACTGAAACCGAAGTGAAAACCGTTGAAGGTATGCAGTTCGATCGTGGCTACCTTTCTCCCTACTTCGTTACCAACACTGAGAAAATGGAAGCCGAATTGGACAATCCGTATATCCTGATCTATGACAAGAAGATCAGCAGCATGAAAGAATTGCTTCCGATTCTTGAAGCTACTGCCCAAACCGGCAAGCCTCTGGTAATTATTGCCGAAGAAGTTGAAGGCGAAGCTTTGGCTACATTGGTTGTAAATAAGATTCGTGGCGCATTGCGTGTTGCAGCTGTTAAAGCTCCAGGCTTTGGCGACCGCAGAAAAGCCATGCTGGAAGACATCGCCATCCTTACCGGGGGTCAGGTAATCAGCGAAGAACGCGGTTACAAACTCGAAAATGCTACCCTGGATTACCTGGGCCGTGCAGAGAAAGTAAACATTGATAAGGACAATACCACGATTGTAAATGGTGCCGGTAAGAAATCTGAAATTCAGGGCCGCATAGCTCAAATCAAGGCGCAGATCGAAACCACTACATCAGACTACGATAAAGAAAAACTGCAGGAACGTCTTGCCAAGCTATCTGGCGGAGTGGCCATCCTTTACGTAGGTGCTGCCACTGAAGTGGAGATGAAGGAGAAAAAAGACCGTGTTGACGATGCCCTGCATGCAACCCGTGCCGCTGTACAGGAAGGTATCATCCCTGGCGGTGGAGTAGCCTACCTGCGAGCAGTAGATGCGTTGAAAGATGTTGATACTGACAACGATGATCAGGAAACAGGCGTGAACATTGTTCGCCTGGCGCTTGAAGCTCCGCTGCGCATCATCGCAGAAAATGCCGGACAGGAAGGCTCAGTAATCGTGAATAAAGTTCGCGATGGCAAAAAAGACTTCGGTTTCAATGCCCGCGAAAACAAGTTTGAAGACTTTTTCAACGCGGGTATTATTGATCCGACAAAAGTGGCCCGCCTGGCACTTGAAAACGCATCTTCGATTGCCGGCTTATTGCTGACAACTGAGGCTGTTGTTTCGGAGATTCCCGAAGAAAAAGAAGCTCCGGCCATGCCCGGTGGCGGAGGCATGGGCGGCATGATGTAATGCCAACCGTATAAATTAGTTGTACTTGAAGAAGGCCCCACGCGTTGGGGCTTTCTTATTTTGACAGATTTGATTTGGTGTGTAACTTGGTGCATCAAACACAAACAACCCATGGTAATCCATAAAAATTTTGCTGATTTTGTGCTATTCCTGTACATCCACATGGCCCATGCTGATGGTGAGTTTCATGAAACAGAAGTGGAAGTGGTAAAGGAAAAGATGAAAAAACTTTTCCCTATGGAATCCGATTACGATAAGAAGTTGAAGGAGGCCCAGATGCTGTATCTTGACTTTGATAAGAGGCAACTGCGTACCCTTTTTCAGGATACGTTCAAACACTTCTCCGATGTAAAGTTCCCGGTTAAATACCACATTTATACCGACCTTTACGACATCATCAATGCTGATGGGAAAATTGACGAAACAGAAACAGAAGCACTGAATAGCCTGAAAGAAATCATTGAAGTTTCACATTGAAGAGCGTTTGCAACAGTACCCCATAGGTACGAACTTACTTAATAAACAAAAAGGCCTGCTGAACAGGCCTTTTGTATGAATATTTTCGCCCTCTACTCTTTCTTCATGCCAATTTTGTACAAGCCATAAGCCATAGCTGTAAAGCAAAACACGCCAAGCAAATTATACCCTCCGTCTCCAAGTAATCTACTCAGGCCATGCTCGGCACTAACTGTTTGTAAGGCCTTGAAAATATTCTCATCTACCGAAAGCAGGGCAACAAGTACACCGGCCAAAGCACCTCCGGCAATCAGGCCTGTGGCAAATAAACTTCCACGGCCAAGCTCATCATCGGCTTTAAGGGCATACTTCTTTTCAAGTTGCCAGTCGGTAATGCCTTTTAGTGCACCACCTATAAAAATTGGAAGCGTGGTTGACAAAGGCAGGTATAGCCCAATTGCAAAGGCCAGCGCCTTAACTCCGCATAACTCAATCATTACAGCAATAAACACCCCCACCATAACAAATTGCCAATCGAGGTTAAATGAAAGAATACCACGGGCCAGCGTGGCCATCAATGTGGCCTGAGGTGCTGAAAATTTATCTGTACCGATGGCATGCGTGTAACCCTGTGCTACCATATCAGCAGTTGGAGTATCGAGCACTTTAACCACAATGCCTATAGCAATAGATGATACAATGGCTCCAATAAAAAGTGCGAGTTGCTGATAGCGTGGCGTAGCGCCAACAATAAATCCGGTTTTTAAATCCTGCGATGTTGCCCCGGCATTGGCGGCCGCAATGCAAATCATTCCGCCAACAACAAGAGCAAGGGGTTCATATAATTTTCCACTCCATCCTACGGCTGTAAAAATTAAACAGGTTCCCATAAGCGTAGCAATGGTCATACCCGATATGGGGCTGTTGCTGGAACCTACAAGCCCTACAATACGACTGGCTACCGTAACAAAGAAGAATCCGAAGATGATGATGAGAATTCCAATAAGAAGCTTTTGAACTAACCCTTCGCCTGGAATATTGGGCATAATAGTAAGCACGGCAATCAGAATAATACTGCCAAAAATGACCACTTTAAATGAGAGGTCGCGCTCGGTGCGTAGCAGGCCAGCGGTTCCTTTCTCTTTCAATGAGCCAATACTTTCCTTGAATGAACTGATAATGGTGGGAATGGTCTT
>JBKBOE010000047.1:0-15887 GCA_046294915.1 Cyclobacteriaceae bacterium
AGTTCGTTTCATCTGGTTTTATGATTGTAGCCTCTTATTTCATTATTACTACTATGCTTCCGGCTCAATGGAACTTTACTGATCCATTGTATACGGATACCGATGGAAACAGTATTGTGAGAACCATGACTGCAATGGGCGTTTTCTGGGCTACTGTTATCGGATTGATTGCTGGTTTGCTGGTAGGACTTATTACTGAGTACTACACCGGCATAGGCAAGAAACCAGTGCTTTCTATTGTGCGCCAGTCATCAACAGGTGCTGCAACAAATATTATTGCCGGTTTAGGCGTTGGCATGATGTCAACTGCATTACCGATTATTATTATTGCGTTATCCATTATCGGAGCATTTTACTTTGGAGGTTTGTATGGTATTGCCATAGCGGCAGTAGGTATGCTTTCAAACCTGGGTATCCAATTAGCGGTTGACGCTTATGGACCAATCTCAGATAATGCCGGAGGAATTGCCGAGATGTCGGAATTGCCAAAAGAAGTTCGCTCACGAACCGATAAACTCGATGCTGTTGGAAATACAACTGCGGCAATCGGAAAAGGATTTGCAATCGCTTCAGCCGCATTAACGGCACTGGCTCTTTTCGGAGCATTTATGACTACCGCAAAGCTTGGCTCTATAGATGTTTCAAAAGCAAACGTAATGGCGGGTTTGTTCATCGGGGGCATGCTTCCCTTCGTTTTCTCTGCCCTTGCTATGGGTGCAGTAGGCAGGGCCGCCATGTCTATGATTGAAGAAGTGAGACGTCAGTTCACTACCATCCCGGCATTAAAGGCTGCACTTGATGTTATGAAGCGCAATGGCGATAAAGGCAAGGAAGAGTGGTCTGCCGAAGACCAAAAGATATTCAACGAAGCTGATGGAAAAGCCGAGTACGGCAAGTGTGTTGAAATATCTACTCAGGCAGCTATCCGACAGATGGTATTGCCGGGCTTAATGGCAGTAATTGCGCCCGTACTTATAGCCTTCCTTCCGGGATTCGGTGTTGAATCGCTTGGGGGTATGTTGGCAGGCGTAACGGTATCCGGTGTGCTTATGGCTATTTTTCAATCCAATGCCGGTGGTGCATGGGATAACGCAAAAAAGAGCTTTGAAGAAGGGGTTGAAATAAATGGGCAGAAATTCTATAAAAAATCCGATCCGCATAAAGCGGCCGTAGTAGGTGACACGGTTGGTGATCCGTTTAAAGATACCTCTGGCCCTTCGTTAAATATCCTCTTAAAACTAATGTCGGTAGTGGCATTGGTTATAGCGCCTCTGCTGGCACCCGAAATGAACACCAGCCAGGCGCAGCAGAGTAAACCGGAAATGGAGGTGGTTAGCGTAACGCCTTTAGAAGCCACACCAACAAAATAAATTAAGAAATCATCCACAAAAGACCCTGGCCTGCCCCGTCAGGGTTTTTTATTATTTTTCAGCATGATAAAAGTTGCCCTCTTAATTCTGATGGTCACCGAGGTACCTGCTCAATCCATACTGGGCAAATGGAAAACGATTGATGATGTTACTGGCGAAGTTAAGTCTATTGTGGAACTTTATGAGGGGAACGGAAAAGTGTATGGGAGGGTAATTCAAACGTTTCCGAAACCAGGTGACGACCCCGATCCGGTGTGTACGCAATGCAACTCAGGTGATAACCGGTATCGCAAGAAGATTATTGGCATGGAAATACTCAGAGACCTTATAAAATCCGGTAACGAATACAAAGAAGGAAATATTCTGGATCCGGAGAATGGTAAAGTTTACAGATGCCGGATTTGGTTGGATGGACATAACCTTAAGCTAAGGGGCTATTGGGGGCCCTTTTGGCGTACCCAGACCTGGGTCATGGCCGATTAAACTGATCGTGAAACACTTTAACGATAATATAGTACATTAAACCCCGTTTAGGGTTACCAAAACAACACAGGATGGTATTCAGATCGAGCTCAGCAATGGACGAAAAAGAGATTTTCGAGCGCATCTGTAAAGGTGATGAACGGGCTCTGGAGTTCTTATACAAAAAATATTACAGGATGATGACTAAAATGGTCATTACCAACAGTGGAACCGAGGAGGAAGCCCGCGACATTTACCAGGAAGCACTGGTAGTATTTTGGCAAAAGGCTGTTTCCGGAAAACTCGTACTCACCTCAAAAATGAGTACATTCATTTACAGCATCTGTCAAAACCTGTGGAGAAAAGAGCTCGACCGGAAAAAGCGGCTCTCGCATGAAGAAAAAGACGTACCGGTTACCATTGATACCGAGAGCGAAGAGCGAAATAAGATTATCGCCCGCTGTATTGACCAGTTAGGCGATACTTGTAAAAAGGTACTTATGTACTACTATTTTGACGAAATGTCGATGCAGGAAATTGCCGACAAACTGGGTTTTGCAAACACCGACACCGCCAAAACAAAGAAGTATAAGTGCAAACAAAAACTTGATGAATTGATTAAAGCTCAGTATTCTGAGTTAGACTTTTTAGATTAAAACATGGCCTTAGAACACGACTTACAAGTATTGGACGATTACCTCGCTAACCGGTTAACCGAACAGGAAAAAGTTGCATTTGAGCAAAAGCTTAAGACTGATCCGAACTTGCAACAAGAAGTTAAGTTTCAGCAGCAACTTATTGAAGGTATCCGTCAGGCCCGTGTAACCGAGTTGAAAGCAATGCTTAACGCGGTTCCCGTTTCACCGGTTAACGTAGGCACATCATCCATTGCAGCTAAATTAGTTTCAACCATTGCAGTAGTGGGTGTTATCTCCACTGTTTTGTATTTCTACCTAAATGAAGGCGATTCATCAAAAACTACCCCATCAGAAGAACTCGTAGTTAATCAGGTTATAGAAGATAAAAAAACCGAATCACAAGAAAAGGCTATTGAAGAGATTCCTGCTGAGGATAATAAAACTGAAGGCGAAGTGAAACCGGTTGAGAAGGAGACCGTTCCGGTTGCTAAACCTCAACTGGAGGTGTTTACTCCTGAAACTGAAGCTGAGCAATTGCAGGCACAGAAAGAACATGCTCAGCTTGATATTATCGCACGCGCCTTTGTTACCTCCTCTATTGAAGTTGACACTGAGGAGGGTACCCGAAAGTACGGATTCCATTACATGTTCAAAGACAATAAACTCGTTCTGTTTGGCTCATTTGAAAACAACCTGTATGAAATTCTGGAGTTTATTGCCGGAGATCAACGCACCGTGTTCCTGTTCTATAATGATGCCTACTACCTGCTTGATCTTGATAAAACCGTTCCTACGCAATTGGTCCCCATTAAAGACAAAACACTGCTGAACAAACTGAAGCAATACAGAGGGAATTAACCCGATTTTAACCCCGCACTCCTGCGGGGTTTTTCTTTCATTCTAAAATTTAATTCTACCTTTGCCTTATGCAAAAAAGCACAGGCAAAAAGAATCTCGGCAGCTACCCCCTGCTTGGTGTAATCTTCAGCATAACCCTTGCCCTTTTTGTAACCGGACTTTTTGGAGTGCTGCTAATCTACTCTGCCCAACTTGAGAAAATTGTACGAGAAAATGTGCGTGTGCAGGTGTACCTGAAAAATGGCCTAACAGAAAGTCAGCGGAATCAGATTGAGAAGAAATTGGAGTCCTTGCCCTACTTAAACAAATCCACTTCTTCAGCAAATCCGGCAATCCGGTTTGTTTCAAAAGAAGATGCTGCTAAACAATTTATTGCAGAAACCGGTGAAGACTTTACCAAATTTCTTGGCGAAAACCCTTTGCACGATGCTTTCCTTATCACGGTAGCACCTGATTATCATACTAAAAAAAGTCTTGACAAAATCAAAACAGAGATTGAAGCCATGAGTGGCATCTTCCAGGTATTTTATTTAGAAGAACTGATTGAGTCCATAAACAACAATGTTACCCGGATAAGCCTGATCCTTTTAGGCCTGATTGGCCTCTTTATGCTGATTGTTATTCTGCTTATTAATAATACCATCCGGCTTGCTTTATTTTCCCAGCGGTTCCTCATCCGAAGCATGCAGTTGGTAGGTGCTAAAAATTGGTTTATCCAGAAGCCCTTTATTTTAAGAGCTATTATTTACGGCATTACCGGAGGCTTACTCGCTTCAATTGCTTTGGCAGGCCTGATTGAATATGCAAACCGCAACATTGAAGACCTTAAAATTCTGAAAAGTACTCCCTCACTGCTTATGCTTATGGGGGGCTTACTCCTTATTGGCGCCATTGTATCGGCACTCAGTACACAACTGGCCATAAGGAGGTACCTGCGCATGTCATTAGATGATTTATACTGAATACTTTATGGAGCACAAACTACCCTTTACTCGAAAAAATTATATTCTTATGATTGCCGGCCTGGTAACATTAGCATTAGGATTAGTAACCATGGCCCTTGACAAGGAAACGCACGGTTTCGGATTTATTGGACTAACTTTGGGCCCAATAATTGTTATCACAGGCTTCATCATCGAAATCATTGCCATACTCTACAGGCCTGATCGTAAAGGGTAATCGTTAACCAATTCATGTCCATTATTCAGGCTATCCTTCTTGCTTTAATTGAAGGTCTTACCGAGTTCCTTCCTGTATCATCAACAGGGCACATTATTATCGGCTCTTCTCTGATGGGCATTACCGCTCATCCGTTTACAAAATTGTTTACAGTGGCTATTCAATTCGGTGCCATCCTTTCCGTTATCGTATTATACTGGAAAAAATTCTTTCAATCTTTCGATTTCTACATAAAACTATTCATCGCATTTATCCCCGCGGCTGTGATCGGACTGTTACTGGATAAATACATTGATACATGGTTGGAGCGTATTGATGTGGTGGGTTATGCACTGGTGGCAGGGGGTGTATTCTTCTTATTTGTTGATCACCTATTCAAACAAAATGAAAGTAAACCGGATCAGCGAATTACTAACCCACTTGCTCTTAAAATTGGTTTGTTTCAATGCCTGGCACTTGTTCCGGGGGTATCAAGATCTGCGGCTACGATTATCGGAGGTCTCGCTCAAAACCTTAATAAAAAAAATGCCGCAGAGTTTTCTTTCTTCCTGGCCGTACCTACACTCTTTGCAGCTGCGGCATACAAACTTTATTCTTTTGCAAAATCTGGTGCAAGCATAACCTCCAATGATATTCTTCTTCTTTTCATCGGCAATGGGGTTGCGTTTGTGGTTGCCATGCTTGCCATCAAATCATTTATCGGATTTTTAACACGTCATGGTTTCAAAGCCTTCGGATATTATCGGATTGCTGTAGGCTTGGCCATTTTGCTAATGTATCATCTGGGCGTTGACCTCGTTATTATTTAATGACTGATCAGGAAAATTTACAAGACCGGTTACTACTCATAAACAAACCGTTGCGGTGGACCTCCTTTGATGTGGTGAACAAACTCCGTAACATTCTCAACATCAAGAAAATAGGGCATGCCGGAACACTTGATCCCCTGGCAACCGGTTTGCTGATTATCTGCACCGGAAAAATGACCAGGCGGATTGAAGAGTTTATGGGCCTTGAGAAAGAGTACACCGGCACCCTTGTTCTTGGTCAAACAACACCTTCGCACGACCTTGAAACAACCGTCTCCGAAAGTAAAGATATCAGCCACCTAACAACCGAAGCAATCCAGCATGCTGCTCTTCAGCTAACGGGCACTATACTGCAAATACCACCCTCCCACTCGGCCATTAAGATTGGCGGAAAGCGTGCCTATGCACTTGCGCGCAAAGGAAAAGAGCCCGACCTGCCGCCCCGCGAAGTGGTTGTAAAAGAATTCGTTATAACCAAAGTCAGCTTACCAGATGTGTACTTCAGGGTTACCTGTTCCAAAGGAACATATATCCGCAGTCTTGTGCGCGACTTTGGAGAAACCCTTGGGGTTGGGGCTTATCTTTCGCAACTTTGCCGTACCCGTATAGGAGATTATCACCTTGCTGATGCGCTCACGCTGGACCAGGTAAAATGAAAATCTACCACCACCTTGATGATTTCAGCCCGTTGCCCTGCGCTGTTGTAACCAGCGGCACTTTTGATGGTGTCCATTTGGGGCATCAGAAAATCCTTACCCGCCTGAAAGAAGTGGCTCGAAGCTCCGGTGGCGAAACGGTTGTAATCACCTTCTGGCCACACCCGCGCATGGTTCTTTATCCGGAAGACAATAGCCTGCGACTATTAAATACATTTGAAGAAAAGGCTGAACTGATTAAGGAACAAGGTATTCAACACCTTGTGCGCATTCCGTTTACACGCGAGTTTTCCAATCTCTCATCGCTTGAGTTCATCACCAACATTCTGGTAAAAACCATAGGCACCAAAAAACTTGTGATCGGGTATGATCACCGGTTTGGACACAACCGTGAAGGAAGTTTTGAAGATCTTAAAGCAAACGGTCCGCGCTATGGATTTGATGTAGAGGAGATTCCAAGACAGGATATTGACCATGTGGCTGTAAGTTCAACAAAAATAAGGCACGCATTGGAGGTTGGCGAAATCCAAACAGCAAACCAGCTATTAGGAAGACCTTACCTGCTAACCGGTCGTGTGGTAAAAGGAGATAAAATCGGCCGACTTATTGGATTCCCTACAGCCAACATCGAGGTAGACTCGCAGCACAAGTTGATTCCGGCAGACGGCATTTATGCGGTCAATGCCACGTGCGAAAATATCGTGTACGGGGGTATGCTTTATATCGGATACCGGCCCACCATTGGGGGCAGCCGTAAATCTATAGAAGTGAACATCTTCCATTTCAATAAACAAATATATGGAGAGTCACTTACGCTCCATTTTCGTTCACTCATTCGCAAAGACACCCGGTTTAACGATTTAGATGATCTGCGAAAGCAACTCGAGCAGGACAAAATCGAAGCCCTTCGGATTCTAAAAATGAGTTAGATTTGTTTAAAGACAATATACAATGATCAACAAAGTTGTACCCAATGCTGATGAGGCCGTCCGCGATATTCCGGATAACGCAGTGCTGATGCTGGGCGGCTTCGGCTTATCGGGTATTCCGGAAAATTGCATAGCAGCCCTGCTTCGCAAAGGCGTTAAAGGCCTAACCTGTATTTCAAACAATGCCGGTGTTGACGATTTTGGCATTGGCCTCTTGCTTAAAACCCGGCAGGTAAAGAAAATGATTTCATCCTATGTGGGTGAAAATGAAGAGTTTGAACGACAGTTGCTGTCGGGCGAACTCGAAGTTGAATTGATACCGCAGGGCACGCTGGCCGAACGCTGCCGTGCGGGAGGTGCCGGAATTCCTGCATTCTATACTCCGGCAGGTGTAGGAACAGAAGTGGCTCAGGGTAAAGAAGTAAGAGAGTTTAATGGAAAACTATACCTGATGGAGCACTGGCTGCGGGCCGACTTTTCACTGGTAAAAGCATGGAAAGGAGATACGGCCGGTAATCTCATTTATCGGGGAACTTCCCGAAACTTTAACCCAATGATGGCTGCGGCCGGAAAAATTACCATTGCCGAAGTAGAAGAACTGGTACCTGCAGGGGAACTTGATCCTAACCAGATTCACACTCCGGGCATCTACGTACAGCGTATTTTTCAGGGAAGTAATTATGAAAAACGAATTGAACAGAGAACCATTACAAAGATTTGAAAATGCTTTGATTTGAAGAATTGAAAAGTAATCCAATGAGAGATGACAAGGAGAATCTCACAGTTGACCTGACGTTTAAATTTTCGTTGGCAATTCTTGATTATTGTGAGCAGTTGGAAAGTAAAAAGAAGTATATAGTTGCCAGGCAATTATTAAAATCAGGCACATCCATTGGGGCGAATACCAGAGAAGCACAGAACGCGGAAAGTAAAGCGGATTTTATCCATAAATTTAAGATAGCCGCCAAAGAAGCCGATGAAACTCAGTATTGGTTACTCCTATGCAAAGAATCGCATCATTATCCTGATCCTGAAAAATTACTAGACGAACTGTAAACCATAATAAAGATTATCTCAAAAATTATTAGCTCATCGAAATCGTAATCTTCAAATTTTCAAATCATCTAATTTTCAAATTAACATGTTAGATAAAATAGGGATAGCTAAACGCATAGCCAAGGAAGTTAAAGATGGCATGTATATTAACTTAGGCATTGGCATCCCAACGCTGGTGGCCAACTACATACCTGCCAACCTTAACGTAGTATTGCAATCGGAAAACGGACTATTAGGAATTGGCCCTTTCCCAACTGAAGACCAGGTTGATCCTGACCTGATCAATGCCGGTAAGCAAACCATTACCATGTTACCCGGGTCGGCTTTGTTCAGTTCAGCCGAGAGCTTCGCCATGATACGGGGCGGGCATATTGATCTCACTATTCTGGGGGCTATGGAAGTAAGTGAAAATGGCGACATCGCCAACTGGAAAGTACCCGGTAAAATGGTGAAAGGCATGGGTGGGGCGATGGATCTTGTAGCTTCGGCCGACCATATTATTGTAGCCATGCAGCATTGCAGCAAAGAGGGTGCTTCAAAACTGTTGCCGAATTGTACACTACCCATTACCGGATTGCGTTGCGTTAAACGAATTGTTACGGATATGGCCGTGTTAGATGTAATGCCTACCGGGGGATTTAAGCTCCTGGAGCGCGCACCAGACGTAAGCGTGGAACAAATAAAAAATGCAACTGCGGGTAAACTTATTATTGAAAATGAAATTCCCGTGATGACATTCTGATTTACTGCCTAACTAAAATGAGAAAAACAACCATCAACTTTAGCGTAGAGCTTGACAACAATAACGTGCCCGAAAAAATCCATTGGAATGCTTCGGACAAGCCCGACCTGGCGCCAACGGAGACCAAATCCATAAGCATTTCTCTCTGGGATCAGCTACAAAAAAACACCCTCCGGATTGACCTCTGGACCAAGGATATGCCCGTTGACGAAATGAAACGCTTCTATATTGATTGCCTGGGCGGCCTTGCCCAGAGTATTCTGTCCTCGACAGGGGACGAATTTATGGCCAACGAAACCCAAGCCCTTTGCGAACGCCTGGTTAACCACATACGGCATGAAAATTCGCAAAACAGGTGACGCCTAAAGCGTTCCTTTAACGAAATCGCAATCGTTTACTTTGTTTTTTAGTAAAATTTTGTACTTTTCAGAATAGTACAAATAGTATTCTTACTAGTAACCAAAACACAATTAATTATTTCACAAAAACCAACCACCTAAAAAAAACTGTATGGAGAAGTTTTACAAACGTTCGTGGGCACTGGCAGTACCTATGCTGCTGGGCATCACGATAGCCTTTGCCCAAACAACTATTTCGGGGCAAGTAAAAGATGAAACCGGAACACCCATGCCAGGGGTAAACATTATCGTTAAAGGTACAACGGATGGAACAGTGTCTGATGCCAGCGGTAATTTTACCCTAAACACAGGAAAAACTGTGCCTTTAACCCTTCGGTTTTCATTTATCGGCTACCGAAGCATGGAAATGGAAGTTACCGGTGCAACATCCGGAATTGATGTAGCCCTGGAATCAGACCCGCTTGGTCTTGATGAAATTGTAGTTATTGGCCAGGGCCAGCGTGCTGAATTTATGAAAGCTCCGGTAACGGCCTACCGGGTAGGATCACTGGATATACGCCAGGTACCTGCTCCTGATTTTTATGAATCCGTATCCTACCAGCCTGGCGTACAAATGAATGCCGGCAGCTTGAATTTCCAGGCCATGAACACCCGCGGGTTTGCTACAATTGCCAACGTGCGATTCGTTCAACTGGTTGATGGAATGGATACCTCGGCACCTATCCTCAACTTCCCCACAGGTAACCTGGTTGGTATTAGCGAACTGGATGCCGAAAGTTTAGACCTGCTTCCCGGTGCGTCATCGGCACTTTACGGACCCAACGCGTTCAACGGCATTATCCTGATGAACAGCAAATCGCCATTTGAGTATCAGGGCCTGAGTGTAACCGCTAAAGGAGGCGTAACCCGTTCGGATGCGCAAGGGGAAGCCAACCCGATGTACAATTTCGGGTTACGCTACGCAAAAGCATTCAGCGATAAGTTCGCTTTCAAAGTTAACTTCTCCTGGGCTGATGCTACGGATTGGCTCGGCAACGATTACCGCACCCACCGGCCCGACCCTGAAAACCCGATAAGCCAAACCAGTTTGCCCTACTTTGACGGGCTGAATTTGTATGGCGATGAAACGGTAATCAATACGGGAATTCCCGGTTTTTCCCCTTTAACCCGTACAGGCTTTAAAGAAGAAGATCTGATTGATAACTACGATGCCAGCAGCATGAAGTATGATGTAGCATTGCACTACCGGTTTAATCCAAACCTGGAGTTAAGTTACGCCTACCGATTTGGTGGCGGTAATACCGTTTACCAGGGCAGTGAGAAATATGCGATACGCGATTTCACCCAACAGTTTCACAAGGTAGAACTTAAAGGCAAGAACTTTTTTGTGCGTGGTTATACTACCCAAACCGATGCCGGCAAGTCGTATAACATGAGTGCGCTGGGTGCATTTGTAAACGAAGCGTTTCGCACATCGGCTACCGGTCCATCCGGAGGCTGGGTACAAGATTACGTACTGGCTTACAACGGAGCTATTCCTACGGTTACACCAGGCGACCATGCTGCCGCCAGAATCTTTGCCGACCGCCTGATCCCTGCATCAAATACCCAACAATTTAAAGATACAGTTAATGCCGTTCGTAACCGCTACTTCCAGCGCACGCCACCGGGCGCCAAATTCATTGACAACTCCAGGCTATACCATGCCGAATTCAACTACCGGTTTGACGATATGATTACCTGGGCTGAAGTGCAAATTGGCGGTAACTTCAGAAGATATGACTTATTCTCTGATGCCACGGTTTACAACGAAGATCCGGATGGAGATGGTACTGCCGGAAGAATTACCATTGATGAATATGGCGCTTACTTGCAAGTTGCTAAGGAACTAGGTAAGCTGAAACTAACAGGTTCCATACGTCACGATAAAAACCAAAACTTCGATGGGTTGTGGACACCCCGCCTTTCAGCCGTGTTCGCAGCCAGCGAAAACAGTTTCTTCAGGGCCTCCTTCCAGACCGGGTTCCGAAATCCCGATACGCAAGCGCAGTTCATCTACTTCCCCACCGGTTCAGGCATTCTCCTGGGAAGCACAAAAGCCAATGCCGAGCGCTATGGCGTGCATAATGGCGGAGCTTATACGGAAAGTTCGTGGTTAGCATACAGGGCCTCAGGTGGAGGAATTGACGGCACAACTGGAGCACTCATTGGTGGCAACCAATCGTTGTTGGAAACCGCAAACATCCCCTACATAAAACCTGAAAAATTGCAGAGTATAGAGATAGGCTATAAAGGTTCATTCAACAAAAGCCTGCTGGTAGATGTATACGTATTCTATAATACCTATAAAAACTTTATTGGCGATCAGTTGGTGTACAGTAAACTGCCCACCACCCACAAAGGAAATGCCGTACCTGCAGGAACATTGTGGGCACCCTACGTGAATTCTCCTGAAGAAATCACTTCACTTGGTTCCGGGGTTAACCTGAGCTACACCTTCCTGAAAGGCTATGTGGCAACCGCTAACTACACCTTCCAGAATTACGATGCCAATGAAGAAGAGTTTATTGCAGGGTTTAATACACCCGAAAACAAGATTATGGTAGGCCTGAGTAACCGCAACATCAACAACACAGGTTTCGGGTTTAACCTGAATTACCGCTGGCAGCAGGAATTTGTGTGGAACTCCGGCTTTGGAAACTGGAACGTGCCTGAGTACGGTGTGTTCGATGCCATGGTGAGTTATAAAGTTAACTCCATGAAGGCTACCCTTAAACTGGGCGGCACTAATCTTTTGGGAGGCGATTACCGACCAAACTTCGGCTCCAGTTTTGTCGGCCAGCAATACTACCTGTCAATAACGTTTGATGAGTTGTTTAAATAAAACCTGAAAATTTCCAGTATATGAAAAAGATAAAATTTTTAAGTGTAGTACTAACCTTGCTGTTTATGCTCAGTTGCGAGCAGGAGATTTTGGTACAAACCGACCCCGATCCAGAACCGGAACCTACCGGTGAATCGGGCTCGGCAAACTTTACCAAGTTTGTATCCATCGGTAATTCACTAACGGCAGGCTACATGTCCAGCGCATTGTTTGCCTTTGGCCAGCAAAACTCCTATCCGGCAATTATGGCCGAGCACTTTGCCTACGTAAGCGAAAACGATCCGTTCGATCAGCCCATGGTTACCTCCGTTAATGGGTGCTATAACCCAACGGAGGGTTGTACATTAGGCCGGTTGATCCTTTTTGACCCAGACGGACCCGCAGGACCGGAATCGGCTAAACCCACCCCTTCAGGTACTTCAGGTGTTCCGGCACCTTACAACACAAATGCAACCGACCACTTGCTTGCATTGGCTCCTTATACCGGCAACAAAGACAACCTGAATAACTTTGGTGTACCGGGGATCATCCTGGCGCAGGCCCTTACTCCGGCAACCGGAGGCCCTCCGCCACCAGCACCCAACCCGGCTTACAATCCGTACTTTGCACGGTTTGCCAAAAACCCCAGTACCGATGGTACTACCGGCTCCACCATAATTAGCGATGCCCTGGCGACCAACCCAACGTTTGTCTCCTTCTGGCTTGGAAATAATGATGTGCTTGGCTATGCTGTTGGTGGCGCTTCAAACCCTTCTATATTAACAAGTGTTGCCGCTTTTACTGCACAGTACAGTGCTGCCATTGACGCTATATTAGCTCATCCAAACAATGTTAAAATGGTGGTGGGTAATATTCCCAATGTTACCACCATCCCGTATTTCAGGCTTGTACCTCACAATCCGGTAGTGATTACCAGCCAGGCACAAATTGATGCCATTAATGCTGGGTATGCTCCCTATAATGCCGGATTGGATTTAGCCTTTGGCGAAGGAGCTATAACCGCAGAAGAACGAGATAGGCGGAAGGTGGTTTTTGCTGTTGGCCAAAACCCGGTAGTTATTGTTGATGAATCGCTTACCGATCTTAGTGGTTTGGGCTTGCCCAGTTATCGTGAAGCAACCGCTCAGGATCTTCTGGTGCTTCCGGCAGCTTCCTTTATTGGAACTACGGTTGGCGGAGATCCAACGTTAATCAATGGGGTTACCGTACCCCTAGCCGATAAGTGGGTACTCATTCCTTCTGAAATTACAGAGATCACTACCCGAATCAGCGATTTCAATGCGGCTATTGCAGCAAAAGTTGCAGCAAACGCCACGCGCATTGCCCTGGCTGATATCAATGCAAAATTCAATGAACTTGCATCAAGCCCTATTGGAGGCCTTGTGGTAGATGGCCTGTTCATCCGGTCCACCATGCCTCCACCTAACGGTGTATTTTCTGAGGATGGTGTTCACCCTAACCCTCGCGGATCGGCTTATATTGCTAAAATTTTCATTCAGGCAATTAATGCCAAGTTTGGTTCAACGGTACCTGAGCCTAATATATCGAAGTACTATGGAACTTACTTCCCGGTAAGTCCTGCACTTTAAACATCAACTAATCGAATTAAAACCCTGGCGGCAGTCGTCAGGGTTTTTTTATAAATAACCGGCAAGCCAATAGGCTAGAAAGCCCGTCCATTCTTTAAAAAGTTTACTCCAAATCAGTAAGGCATCAACCTTTGGAATAAACAATACGTCCAGCGTATAGTAACGGGGGTGAGTATAGAAATCGGTTGAAAAAGGGGCAACCCTGATACCTGCCTTCCGAAAACAGGCTACCGACCTGCGCATATGAAACCCGGAGGTAATCAGCAATATATCATCCTGAGTGTTTAATGCCGGTACCTGTTTAACGTTGACGGCCGACTCGTAGGTGTTTCGGGATTCATTCTCAATAATCAGGCTATCGGCAGGCACACCCATCAACACCAAAGCCCTGGCAATATCATCGGCCTCTTTACGGCTTGCAGTTAACAACCGGCCGGTACCTCCTGAAACGATTATTTTCCGGATGATTCCGCGTTTGTACAAATCAACGGCATGTATTACGCGGTCGGCTCCATGCTGAAAAAATACCCGATCGGTTAATTCAGCATCGTTACTTGTAACACCGGTTAAGATTACGCCAAACGCATAGCTTCCGGCTATCTTGGTATACGGGGTTGGCGGTACCTCCCACCGTTGCATAATTTCATTGGCTATAAACTCGTTTGAAAAAAAATAAAGTAATCCGAAAGCCAGCCAAAACAGTCGCTTGCGCCAATGGGTTGTTTTAATAAATGCAGATATAAGGAAAATCAAACAGGTTAACACCAGCGGCATAACCAGGTAGCCCAGCGTTTTGGAAAGGACGAAGAACATTCCCGGATCTTAGAAAATCCTGATCAGGACTAAAAGGAGAATAATAAGGATGAGGATGATCATGGTCTTTACACTTTCAGGGGCAAAGGTATCATTTTTTATATAATGGGTTGGAGAGATTTCCAAAACCATCAATAACCCTCCGCAGCACATCAAAATACAGGGCAATGGCCAGTACCAGCGTCATTGACCAGATTACCCCGGTATTAAAATACAGGGTATCTACATTGCGGTTGAGGAAGTGCTTGGCAGGCATATAAAACTGGGCATCAAAGTCAACCATATGCTCGGGTTCAGGGTCTTTATAAATGGGGTAGATTTTTTGAATCAGTTTTCCATCCTTTTCAATTATCCGGTGGGTTTCCGACAGGTTTTTTACAAACTCGGCAATTGCCTCATTGCGATAACGGTTGCGCAGCATTTCAAACTCCCGTTCTTTTTCGGGTGTATCCGTCATGGTAGCAATTAACCTCTCCTTTTCGTCATCGGCTTTATTGTACAACCGGATATAAAACCTGCGAAGGTTCAATAAGAAGTCAGCGGCTTGTGTATAGGTCAGCGAATCGAAGTGCTTAAGCGTTATCTTATCCATCCAGGAGATATTCTGAGAGGTGTTAACAAATGTTGCTTCCTTGTATAACTCCCTGCGAATCAGATTTAAATCACTCATCACTTTGGCAATCGCATCGCGGTCAATCGTTTTCATATTGTTCAGGCAAAACTGAAGACGCGTCTCTAATTCAGGGAGGTAATACACCTTCTTATAGTCCGCATCGGCCATGATCTTGTCGTACAAATAAAACTTCTTTTCGTATTGGTTATCCTTGAATTGAGTAACCATAGCAGCTTCAAAGGCCCAGCGCGATGCCATCAGGTCGCCAACAAATGGTACAGTTGCCGTATTGCCTATTGTTGGATTCAGCTTGTCGAACTTTACCACAACACCACTCAAAATAAGCTGGGGAATAATCAGCAATGGAATCAGAATATAAATGGTAACTGCCGAATTAAATGCTGAGGATATGTTTAGGCCAAGCACATTAGCAAAACACGACACGGTGAACAAAATCAACCAGTGCTCAAGCAGCATTCCCCTTATCTCAAGGATATAATTTCCAACAAGGACAAAGGTAAGCGTTTGGATTGCCGACAACGTGAAGAGAATGGCAATTTTAGAAAGCAGGTAACTGCTTCGGCTAAGGTGTAAAAAGGCTTCGCGCTTAAGAATTTTCCTGTCACGGATAATTTCTTCCGCACTGACCGTAAGACCCATGAAGAGGGCTACGATAACACTCATAAAAAGGTATGCGGGCAAATTGAGATTTTTGGAAAACACGTAGCCCGTAAGAAATTTATCATCAACATTATAATACCTTACGATGAAGGCCAGAATAAAAGCCAGTACGGGAGCTTCAAGCAAGTTAATAATCATGTATTGCCGGTTGTGCAGCTTGGCCTTGATATCGCGCATGGCAAACAATACGGCTTGCTTTATTCTGCCCGGAATGCGGAGTGAAGATTTTATGGCTTCATGTACAGTTTC
>JBKBOE010000047.1:15897-23322 GCA_046294915.1 Cyclobacteriaceae bacterium
TTTCAATTACAGGAGGTTTCGAAGATATTTTATACATCCGGTTCCACTGTTCCGGGCTTATTTTTCTCTCGTTGGTGAACTGGCCGTACTCATTAATAATTTTGGTTTCAATAATATTGAATATTTGCTCCGGATTTACGTTTCCGCAGGCATAGCACTCGCCCTCATCGCTACTCACCAGGTCAATGCACTTCTTAAAATAAACGATGGCATCAACGGGGTTACCATAATAAATCGCATAGCCTCCGGTATCCAGGATGAGCAACCGGTCAAACTTCTTAAAAATATCAGAAGAGGGCTGGTGGATCACTGCAAAAACCAGTTTCCCCTTCAGTGAAAGTTCCTTAAGCAGATCAATGATGTTCTCTGAATCGCGCGATGACAGGCCGCTGGTGGGTTCATCACAAAAGAGTACCGCAGGTTCCCGAAGTAACTCCAAACCGATATTCAGCCGCTTACGCTGACCACCGCTGATGGTCTTTCGCAGCGGGGAGCCCACTTTAAGATCCTTAATCTCTGCAAGGCCAAGGTCTTCCAGTGTTTTCATTACCAGGAATTGGATGGACTCCTCTTCCTTATCACTAAAGCACAATTTGGCCGCAAAATAGAGATTTTCATAAACCGTCAGATCTTCAATTAGCAAATCATCCTGCGGTACAAAACCGATTACTCCTTCAATTTTGGAGGGTTCCTTATGAATATCGATACCGTTGATTAGCACCTGCCCTTCGCTGGGTGTCTCTGTTCCGTTAAGCACATATAGGAGGGTTGATTTACCCGCCCCACTGGCTCCCATCAATGCCACCAGGTTACCCGATTGCTCGGCAAGGTTAATCTGGCGTAACCCCAGCTTTCCATTCTTAAATTTGAAAGAAATATTTTTAGCTTCGAATGAGATGCGACTGCCATCGCTGAACTTTTTAAAAGCATTAAGTATTTCGCCATAATATACCGGGTCATCCTTTTCCCACCGCAACGAACTCCCTACAGCCAGTACCGAAATAGAACCTGGCTTTAGAGGAACTCCGTTCAGATAAACATCGGAGTTGCCAACGTACTTAACAAAGTATAATTCCACATGGCGGAAGTACAGTACTGCAATAAATCCATTCAAATGCTTCCGTAAGATCCGTTTGTTTTCTCCATCCGTTTCAACGGAGTTACTGATAATTAGTATGGATTGATTGTGTAGTAAGGATGCTTCTTTACCGAGTACAAAAAGCAAAGTAGCCTGCACATCGGTATCGCTTATTTTGAATTCACTGCCTATGGTCCGGAGTAATTCTTTTTCCCGTGTTGTAATCATTTCATCGGCAAGGACAATACGGATGAGCTCCAGAGTGATAATTACTTTCTGTTTTTGCGTAATCTCAAGGTTAAGGTCGGAACAAATTTTCTGAATGGTCTGAATATCCTTTGAGTTGTCGTGCGTGCCGATCTCACGGGAGTAGTCATCAAAGCGTGAAAGGTAGGCCTCAAGCCGGGTATGGCTTACATGCTCAGCCAGGAACAGGCGAATCTGCTCACGCTCCTGCCGGGTAACTTCATCCTGACGGGCAACAACGGCAAAGAGCTTTAGAATAGCATTTAGTACTACTTCACTCATAGGTAGTGGCGTTGGTAACTTTTAGTAAGGTTAAATATACAGCAAACCCTCGATTAGTGGCTAACAAAAAACCCTGGCGGTACACCGTCAGGGCCTTGCTTTACAAACTGATACAGATTACTCTGTGATTCCCTTTCGGATCCGCTCCACAATGGCACTGATCTGAATAAGGTTCTTGTCCGACAATATCATATCCGCCCGGTTATTGCGTATCTGTTCTTCGATGTTAAGTGATGCATAGGCTTTTTCAAGTTCCTGTAAATCATTAACCATTCCGGATACCGGATCGGTTTGTTCTACGGAAGAAAGCATTTTCAGCAATTCGGAAACCGATTTCTTCTGGTTGAGGATAACCTGAATAATGGGTGTAAGAATCAGGTTGCGTGCATCATCGGGGAGCAGATTTTTCGGGTAGGAATTAACCAGGCCGGTAGAAATATAAAGTCCCTCAACAAAACTTCCGGAAACAACCAGGGCAGCAAGTCGGTTGCGGCTGTCATCTTTTAACAACTTCTCGGTTTGCTTAAGGGTTTGATCGAGTAATGCGGTAAGAGAATCTTTATTTGCAATGTTTGCTTCAAAACGCTTAAGAATCTCCATATCAAATGTGCCAATCACACCCAGAACATCGGCCAGGTTTTTACATGAATTCAGGTAATCAATGGCTTCCTGGGTTTTGTCGTAGGAGGCCAGATACCCGATGTCAGCAGCATAGACGCCCAGATTCAGTGCAGCTTTATCGTTTCTTCGGGTGTACCGTTCGGCATTACGAATGGGGTTAACCAGGCCTTGATTGAACTCTGCACCGGTTTGCTGAATCAAATAGGGAATTTCAGAAGGCGAAGGAATACCGTATACTACATCCTCTATGGACTTCTTTAAATTTTCATTTGCCTTATCGAAGTCGGCCGAATTCTTTTCCTTATCGCTTCCCGCTGATCCACAGGAGGAAAGAACAACGATTGAAATAAAAGCGAGCAGGGATAATGAGTAAAAGGGTTGTTTAAAGTTCATTGGGTAAAAGGTTTAGATTTCAATTTTACTACATTTTTTCATCTCAAAAAAACCCAAAAAAAGCCAATTTTCGCTTAATTTTAATGCAAATGGTAAAATACCGGTGAGTTAATGCCCATATAATGGTTAATGCTACTCTTCTTATTGATGACAGCGATATTGACCTTTTCATTCAACGGAGGTTCTTGGAAGTATACCAGTTTTCCCGAACGCTTATTTCCTTTAAATCGGCCGATGAGGCCCTCGGATGGCTTGAGAACCCGGCACCCCACGAACTGCCCGATGTTATCTTCCTGGACCTGAATATGCCTAAAACTGACGGCTTCGTATTTCTTGATCGGTTTCGGAATTTACCCGAAAGGATAACCTCGAATACGAAAATTATTATTCTCAGCAGTTCAAATAGTAAATCCGACAGGGAAAAAGCAATGGCCAACAAAAATGTTATTGAGTTTATTACTAAACCGATTAAGCAATCGGATATTGAGGAGCTCAAAAGCAAGTTTGCCCATTAATTTCCCCGCTTCTACCGGTCGAGCCAATTCCTGAAAGCCTGAACCCGTTCACGCGCAACTATGATGTCGTTATCATCACTGCCTTTTAGCGTTAGCTTTAAGCGACTATTGGTGTGGCTGATAATATCTTTTAAGGCCGCTGACCGCACAATGTATTTACGGTTAATTCGGAAAAAGTCATCCGGGTTAAGCATCATCTCCAATTGATCGAGTGTAAAATCAAGGATATAATTTCGGTTGTCTTTGGTTGTGCAGAAGGTGGCCTTTTCTGCACTATAAAAAAAGAGTATCTCCGTTGTATCGATGGTACGAAGATGCTCGCCAACTTTAATCACAAAACGTTCCTTATACTTTTTTGTGAGCAACTGAACAACCCGGTTAATATTGCTTGCAACTTCAGAATGGCCAGTGGTGCCTTGCCATGATTTGAATTTCTGAAGAGCAGCTTTTAGTTCATCTTTATCAACGGGCTTAAGTATGTAACTAAGCACTTGTCTGAATTCCTTAAAGCCAATAAACTTCACCACCAGGGTTTGTACACCCTGTACGGAAGTAGTGAATGAAAATCTGCCTTCAGCATCAGATGTGCTGCCATCATACGTATTGAGCAATAAAATATTTGCCCCCGGTACAGGTTCGCCCTTCACATCAGTAACAATTCCGGAAACTTTCGTCTGCGCAGTAAGTGTACCTGCTAAAAGAAGCATTACTACACTGATAATATTTCCTTTCATGGCTGTCGTCTTTTACTGACTTCACGGTAAAAGTGCCAGCCACGATGCACCTTTTCTAAAAAGAGTTACCAGACTGTTGAATCAGACAGATGAACTGTTTGACATTGCAGATGGGGATTTTTATTCCAGGTAAAAAATACCGGCTGAAGTTTCGTTTTTAAGGCGTTGTTTCCCTGGCCACCAAAGTTACTTCACTGCCCGGATCCGGAAGTTTCAGGAATAATCCGGGAAGCACACTTAGCAAATTGATCAGGAAAAGTAACAGACCCAACGCAACGCCTGTTTCGAT
Source organism: Cyclobacteriaceae bacterium (assembly GCA_046294915.1). Classification (GTDB taxonomy): domain Bacteria; phylum Bacteroidota; class Bacteroidia; order Cytophagales; family Cyclobacteriaceae; genus UBA2336. The sequence goes on from JBKBOE010000047.1 coordinate 20,056, forward strand.
GACATAGGTAGATCCCATCCACGGTTCAATCAATACAAAGGTTACTTCGCGTACTCCGGCACCGCCAACAGAAACAGGGATAACCGAGGCGAGGGATGAAACCAGAAAAGCAAACAAGTAGTCGATGGTTCCTGCTGTTACCTGCATGCTACGGAGGGTGAAGAAGCTACCTGCTACCTGAAGCAGTTGCACACACAGCGATGCAACTGTGATGTTCCAGAAAAAGTGACCCACAGGTGCCTGTAACCATCTCATCAAGAGCCACTTCATGTAAAGACTCAAACTTAAGAACCCCGCTCCCCAGAAGAAAAATCGAAAGTCACCAGCCGATATTTTAAATACTAGCAGGGCAGCAAGAAGAACTAAAACAGCCCATAATCCGCTTCCACGGTCAATAGCAAGCAACATAATAATTTTTTTTGGAGTGAGTGAACCCCACCGATGCAGGTAAATACCCTTTACAGCATCGCCTGTTATGCCCCCGGGTAACACAGTATTATAAAGAGAAGATTTGAACATCAGTTTCATGTTCGTAACCGGGGCTAGTCTCAATCCATAACCGTTAAGCAGGCATCCGGTGCGCCATCCTGCTGCCAGACGCGACAATAGCCATGCACCCACGGCCACCAGGAACCATGACCATTCCAAGTTCAGGATGATCGATGAAAATAAGGGCAGATTAACTTTGCGTGCTACAAACCAAATGGCAATTCCGGTAAGGATTACCCTTACTGCCACCGAAATGGTTCGCTTCTTTTGTTCAGTAATAGTCGGCAACCAGTTCTTCATTTGGCCGACTCGTATAGATTTCCCTTATTCTGTAAGGAGTTTTTCCCTGCGATTCATAATACGTACGCATCATCATTTCCATGATAAATCCAAACGTTATCAATTGAATGCCCCCGAGAAGAAGTATAGTACCCAGAATCAGTAAAGGCCTTCCCCAGATATCGTATCCAAGAATTTTTTGAATAAGCAGATACCCATTGATGGCCCCACCCAGTAATATGCCAGTAAGACCCAGCATACCAAAAAGATGCATGGGTTTTTGACGGTACTTTTGGAAGAACAACAGCAGCATGAGATCGGAAATAACTTTATAGACGCGGCCAAATCCATATTTAGATACTCCGAATTTTCGGGCATGGTGGTTAACGGGTATTTCGGCAATTCTTCCGCCCTGCAGGTGCACCAGTATTGGAATGAAGCGGTGAAGTTCTCCATAGAGGCCCATCTCTTTCGCCATGTCTGCCTTGAAAATTTTTAAGGAGCATCCATAATCGCGTATGTACACACCCGAAAGAAACCGGATAAGCATATTTGCCAGGCGACTGGGAAATTTCCTAAGCCAGAAATGATCTTGTCGTTCTTTACGAAATCCGGTAACCAGATCGTAGTTTCCTTCTTCGAGCGTCTGCAGCAATCTTGGAATATCGGCCGGATCGTTCTGTAAGTCACCATCCATGGTAACAATGTAGTTTCCCCTGGCCTCTTGAATGCCGGCTGCCATGGCAAGCGATTGGCCATAGTTGCGCTGCAAGCGCACCAGTTTGATACGCGGTGTGGCGTTTAATTTTATCTGGTTAACCGTTTGATCCCTTGAACCATCATCGACAAACAATACCTCGTAATTTAACCCCTGAAGGCTGGTACGGATAGTCTCAATTAAAGGGGCTACATTTTGTTCTTCGTTGAACACCGTTATAACAAGACTAATCAAAGCGTTATTATCCATAAACAGGCTTAATCGTTGGTTCTTCGCGTTCAAATACAAGTGTCTTCGCTAACGCAGGATATAGCATCAGCATCAAAAGAAAATAACCTCCTATCCAAAGCAAACGCCAGGCGAAGGTTGCTCCTATATTAACCCGGGCTTTAAGGTCGTTGCCGACACTGCCAGGGGCATCTGCCCGAAGTATCGGGTTAAGAAAAATCTGTAATTCCCGGTTTTCCGCTTCGATGCGTACATAGGTATCGGAAGGTTGAAATGTATATCCCACTGAATCCTTGGCGAAGAACTCGGCTAATTTTTTACCCCCCTGCCCGATAAGCCGCACGTCCATAGGTGAATTGAACTTTACCCAAAACGTTGAATCGGAAGTACCTACATGCCTTAGCATCCTGCCATCATTTTGTAATGCCCATGCTTCTAGTGAATCGGCCGTGTTAAACTTTCGTTTTCTTCTTACTGCATAAGTGTTGCCCTTCTTGAGCGACTGCAAAATACCCTGGGGCTCACGGTTGTCGGAGTGTATCAAATTCCAGGCAATTGCAAAATTTTCTCTGATAAGGTCGTGGCAATCATCATTGCCGAGTATCCATACTGCCCGGCCGGCCGACAAGACTGAGTCCCAATGGGCAAAGTAGGTGCGATGGCCGTTCAACACCTCCAGGCAATCATACCCTGTTAGTTCTTTTATATTTTCAGGTTTATGACCACCTCGCAGACCCGGGTGATTGATGGCTAAGACCTCAGCCATCTTGCTTAACTCGTTTATGATGGATTGGCGAATGTGGTTATTTTGCCAAAGCATAGCATCGAAAAAACTTACCTGCTGCGCACCGATGGCCATCAGGTGTACTTTCCGCAAGTTCATGCCATGCTCGTATGCAGGAATGGCAATGTTATCAGTTTGATAAACACTGTGATTGATACGGTGATAATCTGATACGGTAGCTACCTGGTACCCATGCCGATGGTAAGCCGACACCAATTCCTGCCCGGTTTGATGTCCATTGGTCAATCCGCCCCAACTTATTGAATGCGCATGCAAGTTGGCTTTTTGCCAGGAGTCAGCGTAAATGTGTTTATCATAGGGATTGTATAAATACTTCCCCTGGAATGGCCGCGATTCCGGCATTCGGAAAATCTTGGTTGAGAAATACTGTATGGTAATTAGACCTGCCAATACCAAAATCAGAATTTTGGTGGTTTGGATAAACACGGTCTTCAATCTGTTACTTTTTATCATGGACTTTGTTTGCTGACTTCCGGTTTTGTTTTCAAAAGAAAATTGGTGTAAGGTTCAAACAAATCGCGCTCTTGATAAACGATAGTAAACTGCCTGGTAAGGGGATTTATTGCAGCAGTATCTTTATTCAGGTGAAGCAAATAGATAGACTCTGCAGCCTGGATTTCGGATGCATGTTTTACAACCGGAATAGGCTTCCTGATGTAGAATGAAAAAGCAGGGTTAAATCTCCCAAGGCCAATTACTGTTGCCTGATGCGGTAACAAGGTTAGTGCTTTTTGTACCGGATTGTGTC
>JBKBOE010000048.1:0-23179 GCA_046294915.1 Cyclobacteriaceae bacterium
ATATTTAAATCAATCTTGAAGGAGATAAAATCTTTTGTATTGTCCTTTAAATATTGACTAAACTCAGTACTGCCCATTTTGCGCGAGTAGCTGTCGGGATCTTCGCCATCCGGCAGCAGTACCACGCGCACATTAAGCCCCCCCTTCAGGATCAGGTCAATTCCCCGAAGGGCGGCCTTCACACCGGCAGCATCACCATCGAATAATACCGTTACATTTTCGGTAAATCTGCGCATCAGCCTGATCTGCTCTTCCGTAAGCGCTGTTCCGGATGATGCCACTACATTTTCTATACCCGACTGATGGAGCGAGAGCACATCGGTATATCCTTCCACCAGGTAACAGAAGTCCTGCTTTCGGATTTCATTCTTTGCCTGGTACAATCCATAGAGCACATTGCTCTTGTGGTATATGTCCGTTTCAGGAGAGTTGATGTATTTTGGCTGATTCTTTTCTGTGGAGAGTGTGCGTGCCCCAAAGGCCACCACCTTTCCGGCAAGGTTGTGCACCGGAAAAATTACCCGGCCACGAAACCGGTCATAGGTCTTTCCCTGCCCATCTTCTTTCGAGATAACGAGGCCGGCCTTCTCAAGAACCGAGGCACTGAATCCGCTGCCAAGGGCATGCTTTTCAAAATGATCCCACTGGTTAAGGCTATAGCCCAGGTCAAACTTTTCAAGCGTCCGGTCATTGAACCCGCGTTCCCGGAAATAACTTAATCCGATGCTTCGGCCTTCGTCATCGTGATGGAGGAGATTTTTAAAATACTCCTTTGCAAAATTCATTACAATGTACAGGCTGTCGCGCTCATTCTGCGAAGCCTGATCCTCGGCCGACTGTTCTTCTTCTATGATCTCAACGCCATACTTCTTTGCCAGGTAGCGGATAGCCTCCAGGTACCCAAGGCCTTCATGCTCCATAACAAACGTTATGGCATCACCCCCTTTGCCGCTGCTGAAATCTTTAAAAATTCCCTTGGAGGGCACCACGTAAAAAGAGGGTGTCTTTTCGTTGGTGAACGGACTAAGGGCCTTGTAGTTCTGGCCTGAACGTTTCAGCGACACGAAATCGCTAACCACATCTACAATGTCAATCCGGTTCTTTACCTCATCAATAGTGCTGCGCGAAATCATGGGGCTTCAAAGATACTTTTTCCTCCCCGCCCCTGAAACCACTGTTTAGAAACTTTGTTTTAGGATTGGCTGTAGCCTAAATTCGCCTCCAAACTGGCCAAATGAAGATTGCAAAAGACGATATACTGAAAGCGCTGAGCACGGTAGAAGACCCTGATCTGAAACGCGACCTGGTAACCCTTGGTATGATCCGGGATGTATCGGTAACCGATGAAAGAATCTCGTTTACCGTGGTGCTTACTACACCGGCCTGCCCATTGAAAGAAAAAATTAGGCAGGATTGTCTGGATGCCGTTACACCCATTGCCGGTGCGCTGCCTGTTGATATCAGTATTACGTCATCGGTTACTACTGCACGAAGCCGGGAACCGCTGCTTCCGCAGGTAAAAAATATTGTGGCCATTGCTTCGGGAAAAGGGGGTGTAGGCAAGTCTACGGTTACTACCAACCTGGCCGTGGCGCTGGCACAAAGCGGTGCTAAGGTAGGCCTTATTGATGCCGATATTTTTGGCCCATCCATTCCCACTATGTTTAACTGCGAGTACGAACAACCCGGTGTGGAGGCGGTGAATGGAAAAAACATGATTGTTCCCCTGGAACAGTATGGTGTAAAACTTATGTCAATTGGATTTTTGACGCCACCCGAAAGAGCAGTGGTGTGGCGCGGGCCGATGGCCAGCTCTGCCCTTAAGCAATTTTTTAGTGAAACCTTGTGGGGTGAACTGGATTACCTGCTTATTGATCTTCCTCCGGGCACCAGCGATATACACCTTACTTTGGTACAAACCGTGCCGGTTACCGGAGCAGTTATTGTAACCACTCCGCAAAAAGTGGCACTTGCCGATGCACAAAAGGCAGTAGCCATGTTTCGTCAGCCACAGATTAACGTACCGGTGCTCGGTATTGTTGAAAATATGGCTTGGTTCACACCCGGGGAACTGCCGCAAAACCGGTATTACATTTTTGGCAAAGGCGGTGGTCAGAACTTAGCGGAAAAACACAATGTTCCATTACTGGGACAGGTACCGCTGGTGCAAGACATCCGTGAAAGCGGTGATTCAGGACTGCCGGCTGTGATGAAGGAAGGCGCAACAGCAAGTGCGTTCCGCGAACTTGCCGAATCACTTGCCAGGCAAATTGCCATCAGAAATGCTACCTTTGAACAAACCAAACCGGTTGAATTGAAGACCGTATGAGCAAACGCCTGGCTGAACTTTCGCAACGCATTGAAGCTTCGCTTGATTCCATCCGTCCGTACCTGGAAGCGGATGGCGGCAATGTTAAGGTAAATCACATTACCGATGATCATATTGTTAAGCTGGAGTTTGTGGGCGCTTGTGGAACCTGCCCCATGTCAACCATGACGTTTAAAGCAGGCGTAGAAGAAGCCATAAAAAAAGCTGTTCCTGAAATCAAAGGCATTGAAGTGATTAACCTCACGGTGGATTAGGCCTCATATTCCGGTTACTCTGTTTATCTTTGACTTATCCATTGTTCAGTAACAGCAGCTACGCAGTGAAATCCCTTTTGCTTCTCAGTATGTTCACTTTACTATTGGCCGCTCCGGCTTATACCCAGCAACGTTGCGGCACAGTTGAGTATATGAACATGCTCCGGAATGAAAGGAAGATTAAACAAACCGATAAACAGTTTGAAGAGTGGTTGGAGCAGAAGAAAAGTTTACTCCATCAAAAACACCAAAGTGCCCGACAGCAGGCAGGGCCTTATCAGATTCCCGTAGTGGTGCATGTTATTCATAATGGCGAACCGATTGGAACAGGAAGAAATATTCCGGATGAACAGATTCTTTCGCAGCTTGATGTGATCAACAAAGATTTTCAACGTCTCAACACCGATGCCGTTAACACCCCGTCCCTGTTCGAACCTGTTGCCGGCAGCATGGATATTGAGTTTGTACTTGCCCAACGCGACCCAAACGGTTTGCCTACCACCGGCATTGTGCGGGTAAACGGAGGACAATCTTCCTGGTCTATTTCCCAGGAAACAACCTTTAAAGCACTTAGTTACTGGCCCTCGGAGGATTACCTTAACATTTGGGTGCTGAAACTCGCAGGCGGATTCATTGGCTATGCACAGTTTCCGGTATCAACCCTTGCCGGACTTGAAGACTACACAGATGGCCTGGCCGAAACCGATGGCGTGGTGATTGACTACCAGGCTTTTGGTTCGATTGACTACGGAGTTTTTGATCTTGATCCCCAATTCAACAAAGGCCGGACCCTCACCCATGAGTTGGGACATTTTTTCGGGTTACGCCACATCTGGGGCGATGGTATTTGCGCAACCGATTATGTTGATGATACCCCTCTGCACCGGCTTGAAACAACAGGCTGTCCCACACACCCCATCACCTCAGATTGCGCAGGACCTGTGGTAAAAATGTTTCAAAACTATCTCGATTATACCGATGATGCTTGCATGAACCTGTTTACTCAAGGGCAGGTTTCACGCATGGAGCTGATCCTGGACGACCCCACTGTTCCACGCAGAAACAGCCTGCTTTCCTCTCCCGGTCTTCTGCCGCCCGATTGCGGAGTATTGGATGTTGCCATTACCGAAAAAACAACACCCGGCCCTGTTACCTGCACCACCAGCGCGCCCTTAAAACTAAAGGTTCGCAATTATAGTTGCGATCCGGTTACCTCGTTAAAAATGAGTTATTCCTTAAATGGCGGATCTTCTTTAACCACCATTTTCACCGGATTGAATCTGACTCCAAATGCAATCACCGAACTTACTCTCGGTACCGTACTGCTAGCGCCTGGTGCTAATTCCATTTCCGTATCGGTTGTAGAAGTTAACGGTGTGCCCGATGGCAAAGCGGATAACAGCACACTTACCATTGCAGTATTGACAGATAACACCCGCGATAAAATACCCCTTCGCGAAAATTTTGAAGAACTCAGCTGGCCGGTAATAAATCCTACCGATGGCACTTTATGGACACTCAACCCCACCAACTTCTCCCAATCGGCTTCGTTTCGCGCGTTTGATGCTCCGGATGGTCCAAACGAATCGTGGCTTACAACACCGGTTCTTGATTTCACCAACGCAGCAAGCGCAAGTGTTTTTTTTGATCTGTCGTATGCATGGAATACCACCAAAAACGACCGGCTGCGCATTCTGGTATCGCAGGATTGCGGCAATACCTACCAAAATCTATCCCCACCATTCGATAAAAGCGGACTGCAGTTAGCCAATGCCATTTCTACTGAATCGTGGCAGCCAATTGTTACGTCCGACTGGCAGTTGAAACGGTACATTGATTTGACAGCCTATGCCGGCCAGGAAAATATCCGCCTGGCATTTGTATTCGTCAACAAAAAGGGTAACAATATTTACCTCGACAATATTGAATTTTTTGTCTCCAACGATCCCCGACCGGTTGATATTGGTGATGCTTTATACTCGGTGTACTGGCATTCCGGTTTTGAAGCCTCTGTAACCTTTAATCTGCCGGAACGAAGTGCGGTACGTATTGATGTGATGGATATTATGGGCCGTTCATTCATCAGCACAATGGCCCCCGATATTCTGAATCAAACGTTTCCGATTGACCTTGGTGATGTTGCTGCAGGTATTTACATTCTGCGCGTTCAGATCGGATCGAAATTCAGCGCCACAAAATTTTACCTGTCGCGATGAGCGACCGGGCATTCAACATTAAATGTTTATCTTTGATTTGAAATCTTTTTCTGCATGTCTGTAAAAAAGAAAGTAGCCATCCTGTTCGGGGGGCGATCCGTTGAACACGCAGTTTCTGTTAATTCCGCCAAAAATATTTACGAATTTATTGACAAAAGCATCTTTGAACCGGTACCCATCGGTATAAGCACAAGCGGCCAGTGGTACCTGGTACAATCGGTGAATAAAGACATTGAACAAGGCAAAGCGTTGGGTCTTATTCTTGATCCGAAAAATGCAGGCTTTATGCTGCTCTCCAGTGGCGACCGTTTTAAAGTGGACATCATTTTCCCGGCCCTGCATGGTACCGATGGCGAAGACGGGAGCATCCAGGGGATGCTCACCGCGATGGATTTACCAATGGTTGGAACCGGGGTGCTCGGATCATCCATTTCCATGAATAAAATTGTTGCCAAGCGAATGCTAAAACAAGCCGGCCTGCCCGTTGGCGATTTTCTCTCGTTCTCTGTGCACGAAAAAAGCAAAATCCGCTTTGAGGCGATTGAAAAAAAACTCGGCCTCCCCTTTATGGTCAAGTCGGCCAGCCTCGGCTCATCGGTGGGAATTACCAAAGTAAGCCGGAAAAGCCAGTTCAAAAAAGCCCTCGAAGAGGCCTTCAGGTATGATCAGGAAGTAATCATAGAAAAATTCATCAGCGGCCGAGAAATTGAATGCGCCATCCTCGGCAACAATCCTCCGGAAGCTTCAAATCCGGGAGAAATTATTGTAACAGGTGACTACGAGTTTTATACATTCGATGCAAAGTATGTTGACCCGGATGCCGTTGCCATTCAGGTACCCGCTGATCTTGATAAAAAAACCGCTAAACGCATTCGCGAAATTTCCGTACGAGCATTCAAAACTTTGTATTGTCAGGATTTCGCAAGGGTTGATCTGTTCCTCACAAAAAAAGGAGACGTATTTGTAAACGAAATCAACACCATTCCGGGGTTCACCAACTCCAGCATGTACCCCATGATGTGGAACGAGCGGGGCATCGGGTTTCAGGAACTGATCACCCGGCTGATTACCCTGGCGCAAGTCCGGTACACCGAAAGCCGGAAAATTGAACGGGGTTTTGACTCATCGCTTAGGTTTTAAGTTATTCCGCTTAATTTGCCCGTTGCATGAAGTCGCGAATTAAAAAATTAACCACCACGTTTGGCGGGCTGCTGTTGAGCCTTGCCCTGACGGCTGGCACGGGCCTGTTGTTGTTGCTTTTTTACTTTTATATCTACCTACCCAGCGCCACCAACCATGGCGAAACCATAACCGTACCCAATATTGAAGGAATGACCTTGGACGACCTGAACGAATTTCTCGTAAAGCGAAATCTTCGCTACGAAGTAAACGACAGTGCCTACTCCGAGGAATTTCCACCCCTTACTGTACTGAAGCAATATCCACAAGCCGGATCGAAAGTAAAAGAGAACCGGGTTATCTACCTTTCCATCAACCGGGTCAATCCACCCAGCGTTCCGCTGCCTGATTTAACTGACGGTTCGCTGATTAATGCCGAAGCGGTTCTACGCGGAAACGAATTGAAACGCGGTCGCATTCACCTGGTGCGGGGGCCGTTCCTCAACCTGGTAAAAGAAATGCGCTTTGAAGGAAAAAAAATTGAACCGGGAACACGCATACCCAAGGGATCGGTAATTGACCTGGTGGTAGAAGATGGCGGCAGCAATGTAGTACCCATGCCTGACGTAATAGGGTATACCCTTGAAGATGCCAAAATACCCATATTCGGCTCTAACCTGAACCTGGGCCAGATCCACCTGGTAGGCGATACCTTAGCAGTTTCCCCTATTGTAGTATTGAAGCAAAAGCCATCGGCTAAGGAAAATATTAAAGTAGGCGATGTCGTTGAACTATGGGTAGGCAAAAAAGGCACTGTAGTTATTCTGGATGAGGAGAACCAAGACGAGAACGAAAACAAACCCTGATCAGGTGGTACGAACTGCCCTTGTGCTTACCGTAATGGCTTGCCTTTCTACAGCAAGTCTGGCACAGCTAACCGTAACCCCGATTACAAAAGCTGCCCCGCACACAAGTGCACGCAAGCAAAGCCTGCCCCCTATGGCACTTCCCTTTTGGGATGACTTCTCCACACCGGCCAACACCGATACCCTGTGGGAAAATTACAGCACCGTATGGATCAACTCCGATCTTGGCATTAACCCGCCTACTGTTGAGGTGTGCACGTTTGACGGCCTGAATGATCAGGGAATCCCGTACAGTTTAAATGATCCCCAGGCTTTTGGTTATACCGATAGCCTGGTGTCGAGGAGAATTACAATGGCTGCTATTCCGCTGGCACTGCGCAATACTGTCTTCTTCAGTTTCTATTATCAATGGGGCGGATTTGGCGACCCCCCCAACCCTAATGATTTTCTTGTGCTGGAGTTCAAAACCAATACCGGCACCTGGGAGTCCATAGCAACCCTTACTTCGTTAAGCAGCCAGCAACCCGATGTATTTTACGATACCCTCATTCGCATTAACCAGGATCGGTTCTTTCATAACGATTTTCAATTCAGGTTCCGGTCGTTTGGCAGGCAGTCGGGCCGGTACGATACCTGGCACATTGATTACGTATACCTGAATGTTAACCGCAATGAATTCAATACCTTCTACCCCGACCGTGCCGTGTTTAAACACATTGGCAGTCCGTTGGGTCCGTTCTATTCGGTTCCCTACCGGCATTTTACCGATACGGTAACCAACCCGGCATTTACCAACCCATCGGTAGGTTTATACAACCTGTCGGCTAATTCGCAGCCCATGAACTTCGACACATTTTTTAAGCTGCAGGTATATGAAAATGGTATTCCTTCGATAAATGCAGGCCCACTCAGCGATTCGGTGCCCTCATCGCTTGCCAGCCTCGAGCGTAAATTTTTTTCGTTGCCCTTGCTTCCGGATAAAACGCTGTTTCCTCCATCAGCCGATTCAGCGTTTTTAAAAGTTTATTTGCGCGTAAATACACGCGACACACTGGTAAGCAAACCCGACTTTCAGTTAAATGATTCAAGTGTTGTTTTCAACCAATTTGTTGACTACTATGCTTATGATGATGGCTCGGCTGATTACGCAGCAGGTCTTACACAACCGGGTAACATAGTCGCTTACCGATTTGTACTGAAAGCTTCGGGCCAGGACACGTTAAACGGAGGATACATTCATTACCCTTATACCGGCTCAGCCAGTCCGAATATTGTCACGTTATTGGTTTGGTCAAACCGAAACGGAGTGCCCGGCACACTTCTAACTGAACAAGTAATACCTGTAAAGCGCGAAGCCAACAGCAAATTCACGGAATTTATCTTAAATCCTGCTGTAATTGTGAAGGATACAGTCTTCATCGGATGGATACAGGGCAACTCCGGGTTGGTTCGAATAGGACTTGACACCAGCCATGATACTGGTGACCAGATTTTTGTTAACACAACAGGTACCTGGGTAGTGAACGACCTTGTTGTCGGCAGCCTGATGATCAGGCCCCGTTTCGGAACAGGCGACATCGTAACCGGGGCACCCGAAGTACCGGCACCGGTGGTTGATTTATATCCAAACCCAAGTACCGGTGAATTTTACCTGAAAGGCGAAGTGAGTGCTGTCGAAATGATTTCACTTACCGGGCAACCCATTGAACTGCAAACAAAAAAACTGGATGCCGAAACGTGGGTACAGGCTATAGCCCCACGCGAAGGAATTTACCTGGTTCGTTACCGGGCAGGTAATTCCATTTATGTAAAAAAAATTCTGATCATCCGGTAACCCTCACTTTAATTCAATCGGGTTCAGGCTAAAACTGATGATGAAAATGAGCAGTGCTATCCACCCAAGCACCTGGCGGTTTGCATCCAGGGGTTCCTCGTTTTCCGATGGTGGATGTTGTACACCCATAAGCCGGCCAATCACAAACCCAAAAACCAGCCAGCCGGAATATCCTTTAATGCCGGGGAAACTCCAGGTTAATAAAAACTGAACGGCAAAAATAAGCACCGCATACATCAGCGTATCGCGCCACGGCAACCCCAGTCCGGTAAAACAGAGGTAGAGAAAGACAACATAAGCCGGAATGTATATTACAAGGCTATCCATTCCTTGCCCGGGATGCACAAGGCCCAGGCCGGCATAGAACATCAGGGCGATAAGAAAAACAGAGGCGACCACCCGATGCCATTTATAACCCACCAGTCCGTAGAGCACATGCCCTCCATCCAGTTGCCCGATGGGGAGCAGGTTGAGTGCCGTGAAAATCAAAGCGAGAAATCCTGCAAAAAGGTATGGGTAGTGCATAATTTCATGCGGGTTAGGCAAGCGCTCCGGATCAGCAACAAATTTCTCAAAGAACAGGAACAACAGGTTTTTTCCGATGATCACATCAAGGATTTGTTCATTGTCATGGTAAACATGCTCAGCATAGTTCAATCCATACTGCTCGTACTCGGGGTGGATCTGAAAAATGTACTCAGCCGGTGGCAGGTTGCTGAATCCGTAGAACAACACCAGCAGTGCCATGATAAAACCGGCAAGCGGCCCGGCTATTCCGATATCAAAATTGATGCGCATGGAAGGTACTCTGCTCCGTAAACGGATGATGGCACCCATGGTGCCAATAGATAGCGGAAACGGGGGTATGGGAATATAGTACGGCAGGCTTGTATCAATATGGTTTATACGTGCAGTAATGTAATGCCCAAACTCGTGCACCGTGAGAATAAGCAAAAAGGGAACTGAGAAATGCATACCGCTGAGAAAATCCTGCCAGGTAAAGTCGCCATACACAGATTTACCGTATGTCCATTCCGCACCTGCAATAGTGGTTGTAACAAACGTGGCGATGAAAAGCAACGCCTGGATACTGCGGATTTTCAGTTCTTTATTCATAATTGACTCTTGCAAGCAATAGGATTTTATCCATTTCAAAAAAAAACCCGTTAAATAACGGGTTTGAAGTGGGCCCAGCAGGGCACGATCCTGCGACCCCCTGATTATGAGTCAGGTGCTCTAACCAACTGAGCTATGGGCCCTTACAAATATCTGAATACCTATTTCCAATCAATTCACCTTTAATAAATCCTGGCAACCTACCGGCTCATAGGCTCTAATGCTGACGCTTCGGTCAGCATCCTTTTTAGATGCTGACGCTTCGGTCAGCATCCTGACAAGCTTTGCTTCGTCAGGAAACTGAGCTTTGGCCCGATAAAAAGTCTGCAATGTTAGCGAATCAGCCGGGAATACACAATCCGGCACTTACTTGATAACGTGCACCCAACTCTTGCAGGTAGCCTGGGCACCGATTTTTACTTCGTAAAAGTAAATCCCGCTGTCAAGGTCTTTGGCTGACCACGTGTTCCGATAGTCGGCTGATTCAAATACCTTCCTGCCCCACCGGTTAAATATTTTTATACTTACCGGTATACCAAAATCAACTGGCGCTTGAAGGCCAGTTCCGTACTGGATAAAAAACGTGTCGTTATCGCCCGGTGAATCCTCCGGTGTAATGACATTGGGAACTTTGATTGTGAAGACGGGCACCTGGATTGATTCTTCATACACACATATCTCCTTTACACCTACAAGCTTTACTGTGTAGAATGCATCTGTTTCGTACGCATGCACAACATTAGTTAAGTCAGAAGTAAACCCATCGCCAAAATCAAAAAAGTAGGTTTCGCCCGGTTGTTGTTCAGTGGTGTTTATCAGACGGATTGAAGGCCTTGAAAAACAGTTTGTAACAAACTCATACCGCATACTAAGGTCAATATCCGGAACCACGTTAATCTGAACGGTGTCCTTTTTTACACAACCGTCACTGTCGGTTATGGTAACAATATATACTGTGGTATCCTGCGGACTGATAATCGGTCGCTGCAGAGTTGACTGGAAGGTGCTGTCTGCACTTATCCAATGGTATTGACTTCCGCCAGTGGCATCAAGTTGGTAGCTGGTGTTCCGGCAAATAGTGGCATCATTCTGGGCAGCGCCATCATTTTTATAAATCCTAACCAGTTTTTGTGCAGAGTCAACAGCCGTACAGGTGTTCAGGTCAATCGCTTTCAGTTTAATGAGGTAAGCACCCTCCTCCTGATACTGATGCAAAAACGATTCCTTCGTGGTTTTGGTGAATTTTGTACCATCACCCAAATCCCATTCAAAAATTTCACCACCGGTACTGAAATTTTCAAGCCGCAGCGTATCCGGGTAGCACAGCTCGGCTATGCCTGGCATAGAAAAGTCAACCGTATTGGTCTGCAGGCGCGCCCGTAACGTAGAGAGATCGAATTTAAAGGCAGCATTATTGCAACTGAGGCTGTTGTTGGTATTTGACCACGCTCCGGGTGTTGTAGGGAAATCATCAAAGCTACCCCCACACCCTGCACATACGGCATGGTACACAATGCCGCTCTTATCGAACCGGCTGGTACCTCCGTCAACATGTGTGGCTGTTAACGGGCCACCCAGAAATGTTGCATACAATAATTCGGAGGCATCTTCGGTGAGCACAATAAAATAAAAGTCTGAGCCAAACGTAGTTGGCTGCAACGCATCGGGTGTTACCGGCATACCCGTGGTGCGACTGGTGGCCGGCCAATATCCTCTTGAGATGTTTATCTGCCCGCCCCACCCCGACATATACAGGTTGTTGCAATCACTCACCAGAAAGGCCGTTGGCGATATGTTGGGGATACCAATGCCCGAACCAAAGACCGTGGAGAAACCCAGGGTGGTCAGGTCGCCCGTGAACTTCTGAACAAACTGGCCGCTGTTTGGATTTTTGTAAACCCCCGCTGTTACCGGCATGGGCCCGGTGGTTTGCCCGTATACATATACATCGCCTGTGGTGCCTACATCCAGAAAATAAATCTGATCGTACTGGTCGGTTCCTGTGAAGGTGGAATGCAGCAATGCTGTACCGGTAGAATTGATTAGAGCCATCCATCCATCGGCATTGCCGGCATACGTTGGTTGGTGCGCCCCCGGTGTAGTGGGGAAATCAGCGCTTGTTGTTCCTCCGGCAGCATAAACATTGCCGAGGCTATCGAATTTGATAGTATAAGACGCATCAAACCCGTTACCTCCGATGAAGGTTGACCATTCTATCTGTGTTAACTGGGGGTTGAGTTTAACCAACACCGCATCGGTACCCCCGCCATTGTACACGGGTGAAAAACCGTTCACGATCGGAAAGTTTGCCGATGAAGTAACCGAGCTGATGTACACGTTACCAAATTCATCGGTAATAATATCGCCCCGCATTTCATCGCCATAATTCCGGGTTAACGGCCCACCCGGCCAGGTGTTCAATCCATCGTTTGATGAGCCTCCCAGGTAGGTGCAGGCTTTGAGTTCATCGCCTGTTGCGCTGATGCGCGCCACAAACATATCCGAACCATTCGGGTAGCGCTCAATCACATCAGAAAAGACATCAAACCCTCCATGGAAGGAAGGGCCAACCACACCCGGAGTAACCGGGAAGTTAAGTGAACTGGTTGTTCCAAATACCAGCAGATCGCCATTGGTATCCATCACCATGCTGTGTGGGGTTTCATTGCTTGAGCCGCCCAGGTAACTGGCATACAACAACTGGCTGCCGGTAGAATCGTATTTGAGTAAGGCCACATCGTAACCACCGGCATAAAATGTTTGAAATGCGCCCGGTGTTGCCGGGAATGTTCCTCCTAATGCCCCGCGCATAATACCCGATGAATACAGGTTTCCGTTCTCACCGGGTGTTGCTGTACTTCCCCAGTTATCGGCTGTACTGCCGGAGAATGTAGAAAAGATCAACAACGGATCAATAACCAACGCATAACACGAATCGTACCCCAACGGAAAGTCAAAATGCATGCGATCTTCGATGAGGATGTAGCGACTTACCACTTCTCTCCTCTTCCCTTCAATTTCCTGGTAAACATACGGTCGCTTTTCAACCAACGTGCCTACCGATGTTTGAATAATAAGGTTGCCGTTTTCAAGGGTAAGCTTATCGGCACCACAATATTGCAATTGAATTTGTGAAGGATCTCCCCCGGGCTCCACTACAAAATCGTATTTCAGATGCTGCCCGGCAGAAGTGATTTTCAAATCAATACCCGGGTAAACACCCGCATACATTATTCCTGCATAAGCAGCAGCACGTACGGCCCATGCTGAGGGATCGCTTCCGAGAAAAAAATTGTAATACGATTTTAAAAGGCCGAATGGTTTTGGGATGACCGTTTCATCCGAACCCGGGAAATTAATATGAAGAGTGTGACCTTTCAGAAAGGCAGGTGCTCCATTGTCGGATTTTGCGTTGGCTTCACTTAATGCCCCATCCGCATGTATGGTGTGATGATGATCTTCATCTTCCAGTAAACTGATTTCAAACCGGCCGGGCTTAATAAACACACGGCCTCCCGGAACGTTGGCCGCAAAATGCACATTGTCGGGCCATTGGTTTTTGTTTTCGATGAATTTGAGCACATGCTGCGCCAAAGCCTCGCATCCGGCTATTGCCAGCAGACTTACCAAGAGCCAACTTACCCTTTGTTGCTTCATTCCGGATAACCTAAAGTACTTAATTTCTCAACAGGTTCATACTTCCTTTCGAAGCACCTGCAGCGGAGGGGCGGCAATCACTTCACGGGAGTTCCACCAGCCAATTAATACCGTTAGAAATACCACGCTAACTACAGTGGTAACCCATTCGGCCCAGTTGAACGCAAAGGTGATCTTAAAAAAGAATGTGGTAAGCAGGTAACCTGACCCCAGCGAAAGGATCATGCCGGTGAGTGCCGCAAACAAACCCAGGTAACCGTACTCAACAAGGGTAATCATGGAGATCTGGTTTGTGCGCGCTCCCAGGGTGCGAAGCAGCACATTTTCTCGTAACCGTACGAACCTGCTGTTTATTACGGCACCGGCCAGCACAACTAGTCCGGTAAGGATGCTGAATAAGGCCATAAACCGGATAACCGCACCTAACTTATCAAACAACTCATTTACCGTACTGAGGATAAGGCGCAGGTCAATCAGCGACACATTCGGAAAGCGCGTTACCAACTGTTGCTGAAACCGGTTGGCCTGCTGTTGATCATTGACCCTTGTAGAAGTAACATAAACCTGAGGTGCATCCTCCAGCACCCCTGAAGGAAAAACAAAAATAAAATTAGGCGGATCTTTAGGCCAATCTACTTTACGGATGCCGCTGATGCGGGCATTGACCAGCACCCCCTGCACATCGAACAGAAGGGAATCGCCAACCGAAACTTCCAGATTTTCATGCATGCCTTCCGAAATGGTTACCCATACAGAATCGTGCCCAATTGTTTTTTTCTGCAAATCGCCCTTTATCAGTTCCTCGGCATGGTGAAGGCTGTCGCGGTAGGTTACGCGATACTCCCGTGTAAGCGCCCAGTTCGGAATACGATCGGTTGTATCGCGTTGAAGCTGGTCAACCGGCTTACCCTTTAAACCGGCAATGCGGCAGGTTACAATGGGCACTACCTGGTTTATGGCAAGATTATTTTCTTTCATCAGATCAAGCACACCCTCCTTCTGCGAAGGCTGAATATCAAACAAAATTGTATTGGATTGATTTTCACGGCCGCTAAATTCTACCTGATTCAGTAAGCTCTCCTCGATGATGTTGAGCGTAGCAACAATAAACGCCCCCAGCCCTATGGTCACCATCAGCACGCGTGTCTGGTTGTTTGGCCTGAACAGGTTGGCGATCGCATGGCGCAAGGCAAACGATGCATGCACAGGAAAAAATCTGCGAACCAATGCCAGCAACAGCGTTGCCACTACCGTTAGTAATCCCAGCGCCCCAGCAAGGCCGGCTACAAACAACAGCCCGGTTAGTACTTTCCCGGTTTGCCATACGGCAAAGGCAACCGGAAACAATACAACTCCTGCCAGAGCAGCCGCTTTAGCCTTTGAGAAAATCTTCCCGGAATCAAAATCAGCACGCAATACGGTTAGCGGAGGAACAAACCGGATAGCCAGCAGCGGCACCATGGAAAACAAGGTGCCCATGACTGTACCCAGAAGTACCCCCTTTCCTACCGACAGCCATGATACAGACAATTTCACTTCAACGGGTAGCAGGTTGCCGAACAAAACGGGGATGAGTTGCTGAATACCAATACCAAGCATTGAGCCGGTAATACTGCCGGCAATTCCGAGAAAAAAAATCTGGATGAAAAAGATATTAAAGGCCTGCCATCCGGAAGACCCAACACATCTTAGCACAGCAACCTCTGCCCTTTTCTCACGTGCATAAAAGTGTACCGAGCTGGCAATTCCGATGCATCCGAGAATGAGCGCAATGAATGCCAGCAGTGAGAAGAACCGATACACCGACTGAAACGCTTCGCCCAACTCGCGTTTACGCTCCTCTACATCATCAAAACCATGGCCGTACTTGCGTGCCAGGGGCTTGATGCGCAACGCTAGTTCTGCGGCCTGCAGGTCGGTATCGGTTTTTATGTATTTACGATAGTTAACCCGACTGCCGTATTGCACCAGCCGCGTGGAGTCCAGGTCGGCCAAAGAAATGTAAACCGAAGGTGTAAAGGTTGACAGAATACCGCCCCCACCCGGGATGCGCGTGACCACACCGGCCACCTGAAACTTGGAGTTTCCGATTTTGATGGAATCGCCCGAACTTACTTCATACTGACTGGCCAGTGTTTCATCCAACAGCGCATAGCCACCCGATTTCATAGATTGATACGCGTTGGAGGGAAGGGTTTCCAGTTTTCCATAAAAAGGAAATTCACCACGCAGGGCAACCAGTCTGATCAGCCGGGAGTTTCCGGAGCGAAGAAACAAAACCATCGAAGCCATATCGGCTTCATCGGCCTGCGGAAAAGGTATAGAATCAAACAGGGTAATAAATTCCGGCTCGAACGGGCGGTTAGCATTTACCAGCATATCGGCACCCATCAGTTCCTTTGCGTTCCGGTCGATGTCGTTTTGCAAACCGTTGTTCATTGAGTCCAGTGCAACTACTGCCATAATGCCGGCAATGAGTGAGGCCATGAAAAGAGAAAGACGTGATACATTGTGCTTTGCATCGCGCCAGGCCATACGCCAAACCCATTTATCGCGGAAAATCGTTCGTGATTTTCGTTGAAGCCGGATCACATTCTCACTCATATTGGCTTAGTTGTGCGTGGGTGCAGAATCCTCAATCAATTCACCACCACGCATGCGAACAATGCGGTTGGTTTTTTGGGCCAACTCAACGTTATGCGTTACCAAAACCAGCGTAGTGCCCTCTTCCTGGTTGAGCTTAAACAGCAGGTCGGTAAGGTGCCGGGCGTTCTCATCATCCAGGTTTCCGGTAGGCTCATCCGCAAAAAGAATTTTTGGATTGGTAATAAAAGCCCGGGCCATGGCCACCCGCTGCTGCTCCCCTCCCGAGAGTTGTGTGGGGTAATGATGAAGCCGGTCGGTAAGGCCTACGCGGCTCAATAATTCGCGGGCTTTGTCAGCAACTTTCTTTTCACCTCGCAACTCCAACGGCACCATTACATTTTCCAGCGCGGTGAGGGTTTGAAGCAACTGAAAATTCTGAAATACAAACCCAAGATACTGGTTGCGTATGTACGCCCGATCGTCTTCATTCATGGTATTCAGTTTGAAGCCCATAAGCGAAATGGTACCGCTGGTGGGCACATCCAGCCCGGCACATAAGCCGAGCAGCGTGGTTTTGCCACTTCCGGAAGGACCAATA
Organism: Cyclobacteriaceae bacterium; assembly: GCA_046294915.1. Lineage (GTDB taxonomy): Bacteria > Bacteroidota > Bacteroidia > Cytophagales > Cyclobacteriaceae > UBA2336. The sequence continues at coordinate 16,576 of JBKBOE010000048.1, forward strand.
ATTGCCATTGTATCGCCCTGCTGAACGGAAAAGCTTACCTGGTTGAGTACCGTTAATGAACCATTTCCCGATTGGTACGTTTTGGTGAGGTTATCGGCCTGAAGTACAATTTGTGCCATGGTATTTGCTTTACGGATTCCGGATTAAGGTGGTAATGTCTTAAAATTGTTTAAGAGTTTGGGCTGAAGTTTTAATTATGGTCGTAAAATTCCTTCTGTTTATTGCTTCGTGGCTGTTGCTGCAGGGTGTAACAACCACACGTACCCTTCTGTTTTTTGGCGACAGCCTCACAGCTGGTTACGGGCTTTCACCCGAGGAAGCGTTTCCGGCACTGGTCGAAAAACAACTTACCGCTAAAGGCAAACCCTGTAGGGCAATCAATGCCGGATTGAGTGGAGAAACATCGGCAGGAGGCCTTACCCGCATTGACTGGGTACTGCGCCAGCCGGTAGATGTATTCGTATTGGAACTGGGCGCAAATGACGGGCTTCGGGGCTTGCCGTTGGATCAAACGGAGCAAAACCTGCAGGCCATAATCGATAAGGTGAAAACAAAATTTCCGAATGCCCGGCTGGTTATTGCCGGCATGATGGTACCCCCCAACATGGGGCCTGAGTATTCGGCAGGTTTCAAAGCACTGTTTCCACGACTGGCAAAGAAAAACAATGCGGTGCTTGTTCCATTTTTACTGGATGGGGTTGCCGGCAATGAAACTTTAAACCTGCCCGATGGAATCCATCCGAACATCGAGGGACATAAAATAGTGGCAGCAAATCTGGTAAAGGTAATTGAGCCTCTGTTGCAGCCATAAATTACAGCATGCATTCGTGAAGGAAAATGAGAATATCTTCAGCCACTTTATCATCGGCTTTACCAAGTTCTTTGTTAATAGAGAGATTACTTTTTTTACTGTAATTCATCACCTTATTCCGGATGTTCGCCTCCGAAAGTTTTTTAGCAAGTAAAACCGCATCCTTTTCGGTAGGGCTTTTCGTTCCGGCATAGATGATCAGATGAGGCGGTGCAGACGAACCGGATTTTACATAGGTAACCGGTGAAGCATCGGCCCAATTCTCGGGAGAGTCACCAAAGGTATCGATGCACCACTCGCGCACTTTGCTAACTGCATCCGGCATGGTGGAAACCATATCGTACCCAACACCATCCAGCAACACCACGCCTTTAATCATATTTACCGTACCGCCCGCATCCTTTAGCAGATGCTCGTTTAACGAAACCAGGGCTGCCAGGTGTGCGCCCGATGCATAGCCCATTAAAAAAATACGAGACGGATCACCACTGTAATGAACCAGGTTGTTGTGAATCCACACTAAAGCATCAGCCACATCCTGAACATGTGCCGGAAACCGCGCGTCAGGCGAAAGCCGGTGGTTAACCGAAATGAATACATAACCCTTTGATGTAAAATACTCCGGCTTAACATCCACATCGCTTTTATCACCAAACGTCCAAACCCCGCCATGAATCCAGACGATAACCGGTGAGTTACTGCCCTTCCTGGGCATGTAAATATCAAGCGAATTAAGCCTGGCGTCTTTTGCCTTTTGCGAATATTTTACGTCACTGACTTTGAAGAAAGAGGTCTCCCCCTTCTTTTGGGCCAAGAGCGGAAAATTCAATACCAGAGCAATAAGAAAAGTACCTATACACGTAAGCTCCATAACGAGCTTTTTGTTTACCCTAACGACTTGCATAAACGATAAATATGCCTTTTTAATACGTAAAACACAATTCTTGCAATTATTAAACCAGTATTCAACGCTGAACTACCGTTGTACCTTCTTTTACTTCAACCGGGTAAACAGCAAGCATTTTGCCGGTTGCCTTATGGTACGCAGAGGCAACCCGTTGAGTAATTTCTTCAGCTTGTCCGGCTTTCATCAGGTTGATGGTACATCCGCCAAAGCCACCGCCCATCATGCGCGCCCCATACACATGGGGATCATCACTGACCTGGTCAACCAGAAAATCAAGTTCCGGGCAACTCACTTCGTAGAGCCCGGATAATCCGGCATGAGTCTCCTTCATTTTCTTTCCGAATGAACCGATATTACCCATAGCCAGATCATCGCAGGCATTAATCAGTCGTGTATTTTCTTCCACCACATAGCGGCATCTTTTATAGAGAACGCTTTCATTCATAAGGCATTCATCTATCATTGAAAGGGTTGCATCGCGAAGACTGGTTACCGCAGGGTATTTTTCTTTAATCCGTTCTACCCCGGCTTCGCATTCTTTTCTTCGGGTATTGTATTCAGAAGAAGCCAATGCATGTTTCACCCCGGAATCAAAAAGCACAATACGCACATCCGGGAAATCAAAGGGAATGTATTGGTAGTGCAACGTACGGCAATCCAGCCGAATGAGGTTATTAGGTTTACCAAACAGGCTCGCAAACTGATCCATGATGCCGCACTGCGTGCCGGCAAATGCATGTTCGGCCCGTTGTGCCATCAGGGCAAGGTCAAGTTTAGTAATACCCAAACCGAAAAGCACATTTAGCGCAACGGCCGTGGCACACTCCACCGCTGCCGATGAGGACAACCCCGCACCAATGGGTATATCACTGGTAAGCATCAGGTTAAAGCCACTCAGCGGAAAACGGTGTTTTATTAACTGATCAACAACACCGAGTATATAATCAGACCATCGGCTTACGGGCTGAAGGTTGTGTATGCTGGCTTCGATTTTTTCATCGAACTCAACCGAATAAAGCGAAACCTGGTTATCGTTTCGTTTGCTGACGGCCACATGGGCGAAAAAATTAATGGCGGCCGGCAATACAAACCCTTCGTTATAATCCGTGTGTTCACCCAACAGGTTAATCCGGCCGGGAGACCGGACGATAAACGGGGCAGTATTAAACTGACGGATAAACCGTTGATGAAGTTCCTGTGAAATCAACAATCAGGAGTTAGCGGAGAGAGAGGGATTCGAACCCTCGGTACAGTTGCCCGTACAACGGTTTTCGAGACCGTCCCATTCGACCGCTCTGGCATCTCTCCGGGTGCGCAAAAATAAAAACTCCCGCACGATGACGGGAGGATAACCAGCATTAGTTTTTGGTTTATTCAAACCGCAACGACTCAATCGGGTCCAGCTTAGAGGCTTTATAAGCCGGATAATACCCCGACAGCAGTCCCACCATAACACAAACAAACAAACCGAAGAAAATCCAGAACCAGGGAATGATGTAATTCTTCATCCCCATAAACTTAGCTCCCGCATTTCCGGCAAGGATGCCCAACAGAATTCCCAGTAAACCACCGAGCAGGCACACCACAATTGCCTCAATAACAAACTGCTGGCGGATGCGTAATGGTGTTGCGCCTAATGCCTTGCGCACACCAATTTCGCGCGTGCGTTCCGTTACCGACACCAACATGATGTTCATCAGCGCAATGGCTGAGCCCAGCAGGGTAACAAATCCCAGTCCGAAACCGGCAGTACGTATGTACCCGGCAATCTGGGAGGTGCGCTCCAGCAACGTGATGTTATTATCAACCAGGAAAGAATCTTCACGCCCCGGCTGGTCGCCCCGGATGCGCCTCATCAGGGCCGTGGCCTCGCCCATTGCAAAGTCAACCTGGGTAGGATCCGAAATCGCAACGGTAATCTGGTACCATAAGCTTCGGCCTTTAGCCATCTGGTTGGCTTTCTTCAACGGAATAATGATCATGTTATCAAAATTAAAGCTCGGATCACCAAAACCGCCTTTTGGTGCAAGGGCTCCGATTACACGAAAGCGTGACCCGAGAATCGTAACCTCCGTACCTTCCACCGGCTCATTCTCGCCATAAAGGGTTTGCCTGATCTTATCGCCCAAAATGGCAACCTGCGCACCATAATTAAATTCCAGTTCCGACATATTGCGGCCTTGTGCAAACTCAAGTCCTTTAACAATGGCGTAGTCAGGATTGGCCCCTCTCACATTCACATTAGGGTTAGTCTTTTTTGAGTTCCTGGAAACCTCAGCAATCATGGTGAGCATGGCCGATACACTTACATTGGCCGGGTAATCAAACTCATCTACAAACATGAGGGCCTGCCGCATGGTAATGCGGGGGTAGCTCTTCTCAAGCATCCCCTGTTGGCTTTGCCCCCGGTTTGTCCGGGACTCAATATCAAAGGAATTTGCACCAAGCGAAGTAAGACTTTCGGTGACCGATTTTTCGATGCCATCTACTGCCGTTAGCGCCCCCACCAATGCGGTAATCCCGATTGCAACAATAAGGGCGGTAATCACCGAACGAAGCATATTGGCACGCACCGAGCGCAAGCCCTCTTTAATATTTTCAAGCAGGTTCATGTAACGGATTGAATACGTTAATACGTTGAACAGAGAACGCAAATGTTACAGGCAAAGGCCTGTTTTTTGAAAGCATTTACAGGTAAATTTGGAAGTCTGTACTAAAACTAACCAAAATACGATGCGTGCGGCTGTTTTGTTTGGATTGATGATGATTCTGCGGGTATCGCTGGCCAATTACATCTTTATTCCAATGGATGAACGTCAGGCAAACCATTTAAAAGCCTATGGCATCGCCTACTGGATTTTACGATCGGAAACCGAGGTTGACTGGCTGTTAAACTACCGTGGCGGGAGTTTTATGTGCCCCTACCACCCGGCCATCCAAAATGAACTGGTAGTACGGGGGGTGAGCTTTGAGGTGATTTCGGCCGCCCAGGCAAACCAGATTATTACCGAAATTTCCAGCCCGGCCCTGAACTACGACATTATGAAACTGGAAAAGTATCCGCGTATAGCGGTGTACTCACCTAAAACCGCCCAGCCGTGGGACGATGCCGTAACCCTGGTGTTGAACTATGCCGAAATTCCCTACGACCTGATCTACGATGATGAAGTGCTTGGTGGCCTGTTGCCCAAATATGACTGGCTACACTTACACCACGAAGACTTTACAGGCCAGTACGGAAAATTCTATAATTCGTTTGGCCACATGCCCTGGTATATCGAGCAGCAGAAAGAAGCTGAAGAGATGGCCCGCAAACACGGCTTTCATAAAGTATCGCAGTTAAAACTGGCTGTAGCAAAAAAAATAAAAGAGTTTGTGGCCGGTGGCGGCTTTATGTTTGCCATGTGTTCGGCCACCGACAGCTACGACATTGCCCTGGCTGCCGAAGGCGTTGATATTTGTGAACGGATGTACGATGGCGACCCGGCTGACCCGCGCGCCCAGGAAAAACTTGACTTCGAACGAACACTGGCCTTTACCGATTTCAAACTGGTGCGCGATCCGTACCAATATGAATTTTCAACTATCGACAACCAACCCCATGAACGCGGGCTTCGGCAGGACAACGATTACTTTACCGTCTTTGAATTCTCTGCAAAATGGGATCCGATACCCACCATGCTCACCCAAAATCATTCGAAAGTGATAAAAGGATTTTTTGGCCAGACTACCGGCTTCAAAAAACACCTGATAAAACCCGATGTGGTGATCATGGCCGAGAATAAAGAGATTAATGAAGCCAAGTACCTGCACGGGGTGCTGGGCAAGGGATTCTGGACATTTTATGGCGGCCACGACCCCGAAGACTACCAGCATCAGGTTGGCGAAGAACATACCGACCTGAACCAGCACCCCAATTCAACCGGATACAGGCTTATTCTCAACAATGTGCTTTTCCCGGCTGCCAAGAAGAAAAAACAAAAAACCTGATTGCCGGACGTTTGTTACCTTTGAAAGATGTATCTGAAAATGAGCCTTTTCATCGGCTACCTGGCTGTTATTTCTTCCTGCTACCCGGCCAGGCCTGTGGCTGAAGGCTCTATTGAAGGGTTTATCCACAAACACCTGCCGGACGCTGAACTTTCCTACAATTCTTCGAAAGACTTTGTTTTGTGCATTTCATCAACGCCTGAACCGGCATCCGGAAGAAAACAATATCTGGTTGCACGGGTAACTGATCGAACAATAATAACACGAGGGTCCTTCATGCCGGGTTACATTCGCTGGCTTACTGATAATGAACTGGAGTTGTTTGATGCACCCGGTACGGTTACCACCAATGATTCCGATAACAAGTTTAAAAAAATTATAAACGTACGCACCTCAAAACCCTGAACGCATGACGCTCAATAAACTTCTCGCGCTGGTATCTGTATTCTGCATGGCCATTCTTGCAGTGATCACGTATGACCCCCTGAATAAGCCTGAATCCGGAAGCAAAAAACTGGTGCATCAGGATGAGGTGGACGCCCCAGAGCAGTTTATTCTGTTCCATAAAGGAATACGCACACGCGATGGCGAATTAAACCCCGGTTATGAGCCCGCCTACAAAATAAAAGAGTTGCAAAAAGCAAAAACAGAATCAGCAAGAATGAGAAGCAGTGCCCGGCAACAATCCAATGGTGTATTGGAGTGGACCGAACGGGGCCCGGCTAACGTTCCCGGTCGTACCCGGGGCCTTATTTTTGACCCTATTGACCCGCAGCGCAATACCTGGTATGCCGGCTCGGTAGCAGGTGGCATCTGGAAAACCGCTAATGGCGGTCAAAGCTGGACGTTACTTACGCCCGACTTACCTAACCTTGCCACAACGGTTATTGCCATGG
>JBKBOE010000049.1:0-22918 GCA_046294915.1 Cyclobacteriaceae bacterium
GATTCATAAGCAAAGAGTTATAGTGTCCAAAAATTGATTCAAGGTCAGGTCATGAAAAACTTCATCATATTAAGCGTGTTGATGCTAACACTAAGTACGGACTTACTTGGTCAAGATGATATTTATAACAGATTTAGTATTTCTGTTAGTGGCGGACGGGCGATTCCTGTTGGCTCATTTGGGAATAAGAGCATTATTAATTCAGCTATTTATACCCCAGAGGATGTACAAAACCCATGGGTGATTGGCATAGACAAATCCAAAAGTGGATTTGCAGAGCCGGGGTACTTTGTTAATTTGGAAATGAAATACATGCTGAATCAATCTTTTGGGCTACGTCTACGAACAGGATACACATTTAATAGCGTATGGACTGAGGGTATTACTCAGTTCCTTTCTACAAATTACGGAGATCAAAAATTTGAACATGAAGACTACAAAATATTTCATGCTGCCCCGGGGCTGGGATACGAAATAAAAATGGGAATTTTTAACCTTGGTATTGCTATATACTCAGGACTTGCTCTTACAAACTACCCTTACTATGAAAGTATTCTGCTGTATACAACAACAAATCCGCCAATAATCTGGGCACATGATGGAGAACGGCCAACATTAAGTGCCTTCTTAATCGGTGGTGCATTAAACATTGACTATAAAGTGACTTCGCAACTTAGGTGGAGTATCGAATGTTCTTTTCAGAATTCAAATTTCAACTATTCAATTAGCACACGATTTATTCCGGGTGGTAACCCAAATCCTGAAATTAATGATATTTTAAAAACTTCTATTCTAAATATCGGACTTAGACTTCAATATACTTTCGCAAGTAGACAAAAACTTAAACTTCAATGAACATTACAGACTTAACCTTACGGCTGGCAACAACGTGTTTATTCAATGCCGGGGTGAAGTGAAAATTATTACCATACATTTCTTAAGTTCGTTTCTCCACGGCTGATAGTATTATGTTCAATAGCCCGGCACTGAATAAACACAAAACATTATAGCGCATTACCAGACAGGAAAAAAGTTACTCAAATTTTGTACATTTGACCATATGAATGTAAAGAACAGACTTAGGAACACCCTAGTAAGAAAACTTCAGCAGTTATCGACAGACAAACTGACTGAAATCAATAACTTATTGAGTAAAATCGAAAGCCAACTTAAATCAAAGGACAAAACCTTAAAACTAGCTGGGACTTGGAAAGACCTAGATGACAATTTTTTCATCGAAATGACAGAGAAACTTCACGACAATAGAGCTAACGACAGACAAATCAATTAAGCGTGACAGAATCTCTTGTTGATACGGACATACTATCCTTTTACTTTAAAGGTGACCAAAAAGTCGTTGGAAAATTTAATGATTATCTTAAAGAATTCGATGTAATTAACATTTCAATAATTACCTACTACGAAATCCTAGGCGGACTTAAATTCAAGAAAGCTGAAAAACAAATAAAAGAATTTGAAGAGTTCGTAAATAACAATACAATTATTCACATTTCAGAAGAGTCAGCCAAAATATCAGGCGACATTTTGAAGTCGTTTGTGCTGATGTTGTGAAAAGGTTTAAAGTATTCCTTTAAAAAAGGAGATTTCATAACAGTTCCAGGACAAATAATACTTAAAAAGTAAAGTCTGCTGCTAACACGGGTTTACCGTTAAATTTGCTGATCACTATCTAAACTCAACTCATTATGTTCATTTCTAAACCATACCTAATTTGCATGCTGCTTTCTCTCTCTACTTCTGTCTCCCTCTTTGCACAAAGAAATACGGAAGAGATTGAAGCTATCCGGACTGTTATGAGCAACCAACAACGTGCCTGGAATAAAGCCGACATTGACGCTTTTATGGAGGGATACTGGAAATCAGACAGCCTGAAATTTGTTTCCCGAAACGATGTAACCTACGGCTGGGTGAAGACTCTTGAAAACTATAAAAAAGGCTACCCTACCCCAGAGGCCATGGGGCAACTCACCTTTACAATACTATCGATTGAACTTCTTTCTCCGAACTCCGCCTTCGTAATTGGTAAATGGGAATTAAAACGGTCAACCGATTCTATTGGGGGGCATTTTACTTTGCTTTGGAAGAAATTCTACGGAAAATGGGTAATTGTTACAGACCATACTTCCTGAACCGCTTAATTTAAAGCCTTTTCAACATTTTATTAAACCAGTTGCATTCAATCTTTTGGCAGAATGGTTGAACCCTAATGGATTCTGTCTATTTTTACATGGATTTGATCAATTTACCCGGAACCCATCTCTTCCAAGAACTGAGTTTCTGAAAATTTATCAGCCACGGTTTAATTAATCACTTTATCAGTAAACAAATGAACATTTATGTTGCCAACATCCCTTTTAAAGCAACCGAAGCAGAATTGAAGGGACTCTTTGAACAGTTTGGTGAGGTTAGCTCTGCTAAAATCATCCTTGACAAATTTACTCAGCGCAGCCGTGGATTCGGTTTTGTTGAAATGGCTGATGACTCATCCGCACAAAATGCAATCAGCCAGCTAAACGGTGCCGATTTTATGGGTAAAAATCTGGTTGTAAATGAGGCAAGGCCTCGCACCGATGCCCCCCGCGGAAATCGCGGAGGCAGTGGATTCAAGAAAAATTTTAACAGAGGTGACTATTAAGATTTTTTAATAACAGAATTAAAGCCCTGGCCTTTTAGTCAGGGCTTTTTTGTAGCCCATTCCACGAATTATCACCCAAGGCTTGATATTCTGCTAAACATTTCTTAAACTTTGTATATACCAACCAAATACTACTATGAGTGTTGTTACCGATGTTGAAAAATGGGGTAACGCTCACCGCCCCGGATTTCTTGATTTCTTCCGAATTATTCTTGGGCTCTTTATTACGTACAAAGGCCTGGATTTTATTACCCATATGGACGAACTGGAGATGACCGCTTCAGGATTTAACATTTGGTTTGCGGGAGCTACACTTGCACACTATGTAGTTTTTGCCCATATCCTTGGCGGGCCGCTCCTCGCATTTGGGTTATTCACCCGGGTCGTGAGCGTAATAAATCTGCCCATACTTATTGGCGCTGTTATTTTCGTTAATGCACCTAAAGGATTTCTGAGTGTTGGCAATCATATGGAGCTTGAAATTTCGCTGATCGTTCTCGCTGGATTAATCATCTTTACCATTTTTGGTGCAGGCAAGTATTCCATTGATGCCAAACGCAGGCGCGAGGCAGGACAAGCAGCGTAAAGTGCTTCTTAAGCTGATTTTAATTCGATAATGGTAAGTTCAGGCGGGATGCCCACCCTTCCGGGATAACCGATATACCCGAATCCGCGGTTAACATACAGATACTGATTTCCCTGTTGGTAAAGGCCTGCCCACTGTTTGTACACATATTGTGATGGGCTCCATTTAAAATCACCTATTTCAACTCCAAACTGAAAGCCATGTGTATGGCCGGCAAATACCACATCAATATCAGGATACTTTTTCCGCACCTCGGCATCCCAATGGCTCGGATCGTGCGAGAGCAACAGTTTTACTGATGCAGGTTCGCTGCCAGAGTAGGCTTTATCAAGCTTGCCATATTTTGGGAAGCGGCCTGCACCCCAGTTTTCAATTCCAAGAATTGAAAGTTGCTCTCCGTTAAGCTCAATTTTCCGGTTTTCATTCATCAGCAAATCAAACCCCATAACTTTATGGGCTTCTATCAAGTCATGAAAATTCTTCTGCTTTGCCCGGGGGCTTGCCCAGGATTTGTAATCGCCATAATCGTGATTTCCGGTAACCGAGAAAACACCAAGCGGGGCCTTTAGTTTACTGAATAAATCGATGTAATCCCTTACCTCATCGGTTTCGTTGTTCACCAGATCGCCTGTAAAAAAGATTATGTCCGGCTTTTCGTTCATGAACATTTCAATTCCACCTTTTACGGCTGTCTTGCTGAAAAAACTTCCGGAATGAATATCCGATAGTTGCCCGATACGAATGCCATCAAATGCTTTCGGAAGGTTAGGCAGATAAATTGACTTTCTGCGTATCCGGTAATCATGCGCACCTGAAATGATCCCATAGGTCATGGCGGCAAAGGGTACCGTTGCGGTAATTACAGCTGCCTTAGCCAAGAACTCCGAGCGGGGTATTTTATTGCCTTCAGATAATCCACCTTCCGGTTGAATATATCCTGCAAGCCAGCGGATAGCCCTTTGCACATCATCAATAAGTATAAATAATACCCCAAAAATCTTTGAAAAGTAAACAATGAAAATCCCGGTAAGCACCAGGTTACGCAACTGCGGTCCGTATTGGTACGGATCGCCATAGGCATACCAAAAAACTGCTGCAAGGGTTAACCCGCTAAAAATCCAGAAACCATAACGGGCAAACCCTCTCCACCCGGCAGTCCATTCTTTACTTATGGTTGTTACAGCCTGAAAAACATAAACGTCAATCAGTAAAAGAACAACAACAATTAAGAACAGAGCCATAAACTTTACCATTTACAAAAACTCCTTCAAAATCTACCCTATCCCAAGTTTTTGATTCAACTTCTCAACCAGCAAGTACATAACCGGAACAACCACCAGTGTAAGGAAGGTGGCAAAGGCAAGGCCGTGAATAATGGTCCATGATAACGGACTCCAGAAGATTACACTATCGCCACCAATGTAGAAATCAGCATCATAGCTGGTAATAAACTTTATGAAGTCAATATTAATACCCACAGCCAGGGGCAATAATCCCAGTATAGTGGTTATGGCCGTGAGCAATACCGGTCTCAAACGGGTTTTTCCGGCTTCGGCAATTGCATCGATAATAACGGGGAGAGGAAGTCTGTCCACTTTCAGTTCCTCCTTTAAGCGCTTCTTTTTTAATTCTATAAAGTCGATCAATACAATGGCATTGTTCACAACCACACCTGCAAGCGAAATCAAGCCTACCATAGTCATGATCACCACGAAGTCCATCTGAAAAATGAACAAACCAAGGAATACACCTATTGTAGAGAATAACACGGAGGTCATAATAATAAGTGGGGCTGTAATCTTGTTAAACTGTGCCACTATAATGAGGAATATAATGAACACAGCCAACGCCAATGCGCCTGAAAGAAAACTCATCTCTTCCATTTGCTTTTCCTGTTCTCCACCAAACTTAAAAGAATAACCGGGCGGCATCCGGTAATCGGCCAGCAGTTCCTTAATCTGATTATTAATTTGGGTGGCATTGTACCCTCCCAGCACATTTGAACTTATTGTAATTACCCGCTTCAGGTCCTTTCTTCTTACTGAACCATAAGATGAACTCAATTCAGCCTTGGCAACGGAAGAAATTGGTACCTGCGAAATCTTGCCTGTACTTTGATCGCGGAAAGTAATGCTCTTATTGATCAGGGCATCCAAATCGTAGCGGTATCGGTCATCAAGTCTGAGTTGGATATCATAATCATCTTCACCCTGCTTAAATTTCGATATCTCTTTGCCATAAAGCGAGGTTCTGATTTCGTTGGCAACAGAGTAGGAGGACAAACCAAACCGCCTTGCCTTTTCGCGGTCAATATCAATAACCAATTCCGGTTTACCGGTTTCAAGGTCGGTTTTCAGTTTTTCAATACCCTGTATGCCCGATTCATTAATTTTCATTTTCATATCCTCGGCAATGCGAACAAGCGTTGGGAAATCTTCTCCTGAAATCTCGATGTTAATCGGTTTTCCGGTCGGAGGCCCGTCAGCATTCTTATCAACAGTTATGGTTACTCCAGGATACTGCCCAATAGCAGAGCGAACCTCCTCCATTATGGCATTGGTACTTTGGCCGTTGCGATATTTAAAATCAACAAAATTTACCGTAATACGCGCTTTATTAGGCGTATCGGACATGCCAATATTAGAGGGGTCGTTAGGATCGCCCGTGCCTTGCCCCACATTACCGATTACGGATTCAACTATTGACTCGTAAGGCTTAACCAGTTCCATAACCTGGTCTTCGATTTTCTCGGTGAGTTTGTTGGTCACTTCAATATCCGTTCCGGTAGGGTATTCAATAAATATGTTGATGTACTTCGGCTCATTGATCGGAAAAAAAATAACCTTAGGCGGAAATACCACCAGCAAACCGATGGAAACAAACAACATGAGCACGGTACCTACCAGGTAAATTTTTGGGTTAGAACCCTTCAGGGCATTATTGATAACTTTTGAATAGCGGCTTTCAAGACGTGGAAGAACCCGGGTTTGAAATATATGCGTTACAGGAGAAAACACATAAATATTCAGCAAGGTTAGTGCCGCCCCGATAAGCAGCAAGTTTCCTAACCAGAACACTTTAATGGCAATAAGCAGCCCCCCGGCTATAACCAGGCCCAGCACAATACCCAGTGTTTTTCTTCTGCTTTTCTGTTTACTTTCACTTTCATGCTTCATGAACAATGAAGCAATCACCGGAGTAACCACCAGGCCAACAAACAATGAAGATGAGAGTACGACAATCAATGTAATCGGGAGGTATTTCATAAACTCTCCCATAATACCCGGCCACATGGCCAGCGGTAAAAAGGCAGCAAGAGTGGTGGCTGTTGAGGCAATAATTGGCCATGCAATTTCACCGGTGCCGAGACGAACTGCGCTTTTCAGGTCATACCCTTCTTCATAGAGGCGGTACACATTCTCCACTACCACTATACCATTATCGACAAGCATACCCAAAGCCATAATAAGGCCGAAGAGGACCATCATATTAATGGTATATCCCATGAAACCCAGAATAAGGAATGACAAAAACATGGATAATGGGATAGCAATGCCAACAAAATAGGCATTGCGGATACCAAGGAAAAGCATAAGTACGCCCACAACAACCAGCACTCCGGAAATGATGTTGTTTTCCATGCTACTCACCATTTCCTTTGTAAAGGATGACTGATCATTGGTTATTGCTATGGATAAATCCTTTGGAAATACATCGGCTTTTGCTTTAGTAAGGATGGCATTTACTTTTTCAGTTGCAATCAGCAGGTTATTTCCGCTTCGCTTGACTACATCAACCATTACAACCGGCTTCTTTTGTAACCGGGCATAGCTTTGGCGTTCTTTATAATCAAACTCTACCCGGGCTACATCTTTCAGATAAACGATATTTCCCTTTTCGTGCTTCACCACAATATCCTCCAGTTGACGCGGGTCGCTGAACTCCCCCACAACACGGATGTTCCTTCGGATGCCGTCATCGAGTATGTTACCGCCTGAGAGGGTTACGTTCTCAGCTTTTATGGCAGTTTCAAGATCGTTGAAACTTAACTTGCGCGCCTCCAATTCATAAGGATCAACCTTAACTTTTACTTCTTTCTCATCAATTCCTCTGATCTCAACTTTTGATATCTCGGGCAACTTTTCAATTTCATCCTCCAGGTACTCAGCGTATCTTTTCAACTCTTCCAGTTTGTAGTTACCCGAAAGGTTGATGTTGAGAATAGGGAACTCAGAAAAGTTCAGTTCAAAAACATTCGGATCAGCCGGTAAATCGGTAGGCAACTCTGTTTTGGCTTTATCTACTGCATCCTTAACCTTAGTGAGGGCATCCTGCACCGATGTTTTAGGATCAAACTCAATGATAATGGTGGAATAATCCTGAACCGAGGTAGACTTAATATTATCGACTTCTGCAATGGTATTCAGTTCCTTCTCGATGGGGCGGGTTACCAGGTTCTCCATATCAATCGGAGAATTGCCCGGGTAGGAAGTACCAATATATACTACAGGTTGTTCAATTTCAGGATAGCTGTCCTTCGGAAGACTAATGTACGTCATGATGCCCATCACCGTAATGAGGAAGGCGAGAAACATCACCGAAGTTCGGTTATTCAGGGCTAATGAAGATAGGCCAAATTCCTTATCAACTTTTAGTTCTCTTTTCTGATCACTCATGGCTGACTTAGTTTTTTGCAATTCTTTTTACCTCTTCTTTAGATTTTTCAATCACAACTTCGACCCCTTCTGTTAAATCGCGGTATCCTTCATTCACGATTAGTTCACTACCCTGCAATCCATCGATTATTTCCGTTTCGGCTTTTGATGTAATACCGGTTGTAACATGAACTTTACGCGCCAGCATTTTCCCTTCGCGGTTATCAACGATATAAATAAATTGCCCGTCTTCATCGGTCTGAATAATCCGGGTGGGTACTGCAAGAGTTTCATCACTCAGGTAATCGCGAAGCTGAAGCACTACCACCTGGTTCGGTTTCACAACAAAGTTTACATCAGGCAAATGCACCTCAACCACGAATGTTCTGTTTTCTGAATTGATAACCTGGCTTACTGAAGAAATTTTTGAAGTCAAATGCTGGTTAACTGACGGGAAGTAGATTTCTACCGGGTCACCCGTTTTGAATTTGCCGATGAAGCGTTCAGAAACATCTGCTTTAATGTAGCTGTCGGCAGGGCTAACCAATCTTACCAGGGGCATACCTGGCGAAGCAATTTCACCTTCTTTTGCCGGTAACTGATCAACCGTTCCTGCAAAGGGAGCTTTAACAACTGCCTGGTCGCGTTGCGATTTTGCAGTAGCCAGTCTTCGTTCCAGTGACTCCTTATTGTTTTTTGCCTGGAGATACTGTATTTCAGTACCCACTTTCTGTTCCCAGAGTTTTGCCTGCCGGTCATAAACAGCCGTTGCAAGTTCAAGGGCTGTTTTTAATTCCGCTATGGTATTCTCAATAATTTCGGCATCAAGTAAAACAAGGGTTTGTCCTTTCGTAACGCGTTGTCCTTCCCGCACATAAACTCGCTTTATCTCACCTCCTGTTTGGGCTGTTATAAGAACATTCTTTCTGGATTCCACCGATCCGCGAACTTCAACTTTATGCTCAAAGGGCCGCTTCTCCGCAACAAACGTAGAAACCAGAATGGCCTTGCTGTTTTGGCGTGCAAATTCAGGATCTAACGTTGCGATTTCCTTTTCCAGGGAAGCAATGGTTTCATTGAGCGCAGCCAGTTCACTTTTTGCTTTCTCTAATTCCTGCTTCTTTGCGTCCAGGTTTGAAACTTCAGGTTTGCTGCAGGCACCAGCCAATGCAATAATTGAAATAATGTAGAATTTATTTTTCATCAGAGTCTTGGTTTATTTTTTGGTTGAAGGGACTACTATTTTACCATAGGCTTTTTCCAGATCCACAGTTGAAATGAGGGCATCATATAATGCAGAGAAGTAATTGGTTTGCGCTTCCTTAAACGAAGCATCCGCATCAATGACTTCGATATTGGATCCAACGCCCTGCTGGTATTTTAGCACAGCCACGTTGTACACCTCTTCAGCTAATTTCATATTCTCTTCCTGGGCTTTAAGTGCATTGAGGTTATTCTCGAACTGCAGGCTATATTGCTCCTGTTCCATGTCAATCTGGTTCTTCAGGAGTTCCTGCGCATACTCCACCTGCTTCAACTGTGATTTCTTCTGCTGAATAATTTTACTCTTCATCATTCCATCAAAAATGGGCATGTTCAAACGAAGCCCAAAAACCCCAAACGTTCTCCAGTTTTCACCAAATGCTACAAAATTGCTTAATACAGCCGTTCCATAGCTGGCACCATAACTACCATAGAAATCAAGCGAGGGGAGGTATCGAACTTTCGTGTTTTTGATATCCAAACCAACCAAGGCCCTGTTAATTTCAAGTTGACTGAACTCAACCCTATTGTTATAGTTAAAACCTGAACCCAACTCTTCATCAAGTACCTCAAACCTGATTGTTTGAAGATTATCTGCCAGTTCAATGGATTCCTTCATAGGCATGCCCATCTGGAATTTCAGCAACTTCATGCTGATTTCGAGAGCAGTACCTGATGTTTTAATGGCTTGTGATATGTTATTAAACTGTACCTGTACCCGGTTTACATCAATCTTTTCGGCAAATCCATTTTCATACATGATCCGCGTTTGCCTGAGCAGGGAATCCAATCGTTGAAAATTCTTCTGAACCAGGGCATCCCGCTCCCTGTTTACAAGGACAGAATAGTATGCCTTTTTTATGTTAGCCACAAGGTCAATTTCCGAAGCCGTTTTTTCGCGCTTCGATAGCTCGGTGTACGTACGCGCAGCCTTTAGCCCCACAAAGTATGAACCACTGAAAATCATCTGCTGAAGATCGATGCTTGCCCTGCCCGTATACTTTGTTCCGAACTGAACCGGAGCCAGTGTGCCTTCCGGTGCATTCGGATCAAAAATCCGTGCCGGAATAAATGTTGTTGGAATGAGAAAATTATCGCCAAGATCGGCTCCGGCAGATATCTGAGGTAACCCAGTGGCCAGATATTCACCTACTTTCGCCTGCGATTCATCAACGGCCGCTCCCGCACTCTTTATGTTTGGATTATTTTCAAGGGCATATTCAATGCACTCCTGTAACGTCATTATGCGTTGCGCCAACGAAGGGTAAAAGGCAGTACTAAGAATTGCTGTCAGAATAACGTATTTCATCATATGGCAAAAGGTTGGTAGATAGTTTCCTTAAGTTTCTGGTATAGTTTCCGGCCTTTCTCCGTAACGAGTCCGAACACAAAATGGTCAAAGATATGCTCCTGTACTTCGGCCAGTTTGAACCGGGAAGGGGGAAATATGTCGTTATTGAATGCGAGCTGTACCAATTCAATACGCATGGCAGCCATAATTTCCGGGTTAACCTCCGGGCGAAAATATCCGTCTGCTATGCCCTGGCTCAGGTTACGTACAATGGAATCGCGCAGGTATTTTCTCTTAAAGCTGATCCACTCATTCCATGCCTTTGGATGAAACTTCTGAAGATCAAACAGCAAAGTCGGGTTCATGCTCTCCATATTCTGCTTCATGCATACCGATATTCTGGCTAATTCTTCTATCGGGTTCTTCGATTCGTCCCGGATGCCGTCAAATTGGGTAATGTTACGCTCCAGGTGGCTGCGCGATACCATTAATACCAGTTCATCCTTGTCGGCAAAGTGCTGATAAAGCGTTTTCTTCGAAACCCCCAGATGCCTGGCGATGTCGTCCATGGAAATACTTCTCACTCCATAGCGCATAAACAGCTCTTCGGTTCCTTTAAGGATCTTATCCTTTACATCAATTTCGTCCATAATGGGGCAAAACTAAGGAAACTTTAAGGATTACCAAAGTTTCCAACGTTTCCTATAACGTTGTGTTCTGGGTTTGGTTTAGGCTTTCTGAAGAAAAGTTTGTTAAATTTTCAGGAAGCTGACGGTTTTCCTGATTTTTCTGCTAAATCAGAAGCCGGAAGATTTTCACGGGTACTGCACCAACGCTCCTTCATCATTTGCTTGAAGCGTTGCCGATCTTCAGGGCTCAAATGGCTCAATCGGTTCTTCCATCTCCTGTTCCAATGGCCATGCCGATGCCCTCCTCCTTTACCTAGTCCGCTGAAAAGAATTTTAGAAAGAATCAGCAGGCCAAGGGCTTGCCAAAAGGTAAGTACCGGGCCATTAAACAATTCGGGAATGAGCCAATTCCAAAGACTCATGGTAATCCATCCAAACGCTGCAATTGCCAATACCGCCAGGGGTACTACTAACGCTACCTTTACAATTTTTTTCATATTTATTTGGTGTTCATAGTTCATCATAGAATGCCTGTAAGCGCAGCCGCAGTGCCCGTATAGCATAGCGCTTGCGCGAAAGAAGTGTATTAATTGAAACACCGGTTTGCTCAGCAACTTCCCTAAAACTTTTTGCTTCAATCTCATTCAGGATAAAAATTTCCCGTTGTTCGGCCGGCAAGTCATCCAGGGCTTCGGTTATGGCCTCCCAAATTGCATCACGCATCACCACCTCATCCGGTGTATTACCAAGGTCGGGCAGAATTTCCTGAAGCGATATCGGCCCATCATCTTCCGCTCCGGAGGCGGCTGATAAATCAGCCCGTTGTGGCCGAACAGACTCCCGCCTGTACCGGTCAATAATTTTATTCCGGGCAACCGAAAAAAGCCAGGAAGTTACCCGCTCAAACGACTCAATCGTTTCAAACCCGACAATGAACTGAAAAAATACATCCTGAAGGATATCCTCGGCTTCTTCAAGGCTTGCCACTCTGTTCCGGATAAAGTTCAGAAGCCGGCCCCGTTCCTTTTTAAATGTTTCCTCTTTGAGTTGCATCGTCAGGTGCATCACCCTTTACCGATTTGCCTGTATAGACGGGCAAGGATTGATTTTAGTGTATTTCGTAATTGAGTTTCAAAATAAATCTTATCTGAAATTCAAATCCGTTATTTTTGTGCTTCTTTAAAATCCACCCAGCCGAGATGGTTTCATTTTTCCGATCAGCCCCCAACACGGTTTATGCTGTTGGCCTGAATTCCTTATTACAAAATCCTGATATTCAAAAACTTACATGGCTTTTAGGTGAAGCTGAGCCTTTGGCTGAAACAACCCTTCCCGGCCTCTTTGTAGGCCCGCGCAAGGAAATGGTTACCCCCTGGAGTACCAACGCTGTTGAGATAACCCAGACTATGGGTATTGCAGGTATTACACGGATTGAAGAATTCAAGGTGGCTGAATCAAGCAACTTACGGTATGACCGTATGTTACAGGTTCTGTACAACGGACTCGATCAGGAAATTTTTTCAATCAATCACTTGCCCGAGCCCATTAAGGAAGTTGAAAATATAGCAGAATACAACCAACGCGAAGGGCTCGCACTAAGCCCGGAAGAAGTTGAATACCTCGAAAACGTAAGCAGGGAACTCGGCAGGAAGTTAACCGACAGCGAGGTTTTTGGTTTCTCGCAGGTTAATTCAGAACACTGCAGACATAAAATTTTTAACGGCACATTTATTATTGATGGGAAAAAGCAGGAGAAGACACTTTTTCAACTCATTAAAAAAACATCAGAATCTAATCCGAATTTTCTGATTTCGGCTTATAAGGATAATGTTGCCTTTATTAAAGGGCCCCGCATTGAGCAATTTGCTCCTATACGGCAAGATGTTGCCGACTTTTTCGAAGTAAAAGAAATTGATTCAGTTATCTCGTTAAAAGCCGAAACCCACAATTTTCCTACAACAGTGGAACCGTTTAACGGAGCTGCCACCGGTTCGGGCGGTGAGATAAGAGACCGGCTTGCAGGAGGAAAAGGCTCCTTACCCCTGGCAGGCACTGCCGTTTACATGACCGCCTACCCCCGGCTAGGTAACGGACGTTTGTGGGAGACGACCTTCGCGGAACGCAAGTGGCTCTATCAAACACCGGAGGAGATTTTAATCAAAGCATCTGACGGAGCCTCCGACTTTGGCAACAAGTTTGGCCAGCCGCTCATCAACGGCAGTGTACTTACATTCGAACACATAGAGGGCTCTGCAAAGTTTGGCTTTGACAAAGTAATCATGTTAGCGGGAGGCATAGGATTTGGTAAAGAAAAGGACAGCAAAAAAGATCCCCTCAAACCCGGTGATAAGATTATCTTATTAGGGGGTGACAATTATCGGATTGGCATGGGTGGTGGCGCTGTTTCATCTGTTGCTACAGGTGAGTTCGGAAACGCCATTGAGTTAAATGCCATCCAACGGTCGAACCCCGAGATGCAAAAGCGGGTAATGAACGCAATCAGGGCCCTTGCTGAGTCAGACAACAACCCGATTATCTCCATTCACGATCATGGGGCCGGAGGTCACTTCAATTGCCTTTCGGAGCTGCTGGAAGAAACCGGTGGCACTATTTACATTGACAAATTACCGGTAGGCGATCCTACACTGTCAGACAAAGAAATCATCAGTAATGAATCACAGGAACGGATGGGGTTGGCTATCCATGAAAGAAATCTGGAGTTACTTAAAAAAATAGCCGACCGTGAACGGGCCCCGATGTATGTGATTGGCCATGCAACAGGCGACAGCCAATTACAATTTTTCAGGCAAGGCGCTTCACAAAAACCAATTGACTTTGCCGTAAGCCATCTGCTCGGATCATCCCCAAAAACCGTCTTAACTGATGAAAGACAACCCGCTTCCTTTAATGAAATCCGGTATGATGTAAAAAAAATTACCGACTATCTTCACCAGGTATTACAACTCGAAGCAGTAGCCTGTAAGGATTGGCTCACCAACAAAGTGGATCGCTCCGTAACCGGCAAAGTAGCTACCCAGCAAACCTGCGGACCTGTTCAGTTGCCGCTCAATAACCTCGGTGTGGTAGCACTCGACTTCACGGGAAAAAAGGGCGTTGCTACAGCTATCGGACATGCACCGGCTGCCGCGCTGATCAATCCGGCAGCCGGAAGCCGCCTGGCCATTACCGAAGCACTCACTAACATTATCTGGGCTCCTCTAACACATGGAATAAAAGGCATCTCACTTAGCGCTAACTGGATGTGGCCCGCCAAACAACCCGGGGAAAACGCCCGGCTTTATGAGGCTGTAAGCGCTGTAAGTACTATGGCCATTGCACTCGGCATTAACATACCTACCGGTAAAGATTCGCTTTCCATGACCCAGAAATACCCTGATGGTGAAACCATACTTTCGCCCGGAACAGTAATTATTTCAGCAGTTGGCGAGGTAAGTGATATTTGCAAAACCATTACACCCGCTCTGCAACCCTTGGAAAATTCCAGCCTTATTTTCATTGACCTGTCGGGTATGGAACGGGCTTTAGGCGGCAGCGCCCTGGCCCAGGCTCTTAATCAGCTCGGAACTCAACCACCTGATGTTATTGATGCAGGTTACGTAGTGAAGTGCTTTTCGTCTGTTCAGGAACTGATCAACCAGCAGGCCATCCTTGCCGGACACGATATTTCCTCCGGTGGATTAATCACAACCCTCCTGGAGATGTGCTTTTCCGTTCCCGATGTTGGCATTACCCTCGACTTCAGCTCACTGCGCGATGATCTGGTAAAAATTCTGTTCTCGGAAAATCCCGGATTAGTGATACAGGTGAAGGATAAGGAATGGACAGGCAACTATTTAAATAAAAAAGGAATTGGGTACGCAATCATTGGAAAGACCACATTAAAACGCACGCTTCATATTTCACATCAGGCCTCCTCATTTCAATTCGATATTGACGAATTACGTGATGTGTGGTATAAAACTTCCTACATCCTTGATCGCAGGCAGCGGTCGGAAGATCATGCCGGCAAGCGATTTCATAATTATAAACATCAGCCATTGCAGTACCATTTTCCTGAAAAATTTGACGGACAGCTTCAATCCTTCCGCATCAGCGATAAAAGGCGCACACCTTCGGGTATTAAGGCAGCTATCATTCGCGAAAAAGGAGTTAATGGCGACCGGGAAATGGCCTATGCTCTATACCTGGCAGGTTTTGATGTTAAAGATATACACATGACCGACCTTGTTTCAGGGCGCGAAGATCTGACCGATGTGAACCTTATTGTTTTTGTGGGTGGCTTTTCAAATTCTGATGTGCTGGGTTCGGCAAAAGGATGGGCCGGTTCATTCCTGTTTAACGCCAAAGCAAAACAGGCACTTGATCATTTTTACAAACGCTCCGATACACTTAGCCTGGGGGTATGCAATGGTTGCCAATTAATGATGGAACTGGGATTAGTGTATCCTGAAATGGAAAACCGGCATCCGAAAATGCATGTTAACGGTTCCGGAAAATTTGAATCGGCATTTATAAATATAACTATTCCCACAACCAATTCGGTTATGCTCGGCTCGTTGGGCGGTTGCCGGTTAGGCGTTTGGGTTGCCCATGGCGAAGGGCAGTTCAGGCTACCCCCCGATGAATCAGCCGTCACCGCTGCAGCATTTTATTCGTATGCCGAATACCCGGGAAACCCGAACGATTCTGACCGGGCCGTTGCTGCCCTGTGTTCAAAAGACGGGCGTCATTTGGCCATTATGCCTCATCTTGAAAGATCGCTATTTCCGTGGAACTGGCCTTACTATCCAGCCAATCGTAAATCCGACCGCGTTTCACCATGGATTGAAGCCTTTGTAAACGCCCGCAATTGGGTAAACCAGGCTACCCTAAATACCCGTTAAACGGCATTTGATAAGCCGTTACAAATAAGTTACCTTCATCTATTCATTTTGGGTTATGAGGGCGTTGAATTTGATTACCATACCTGTTATTCTTTGCAGTTCATGCCTGGGCTACAAAGAGTTGCCCGTTGAGTACGACTATAGCTACAAAGGCCAGTTTAAGAAATACCGTACCTTCGAAATCATGAGGTCCACGCAGGCAAAAGATGAAGCGATTACGGATGAAATCATTGAGAGTTCCATCATTTCGCGTATGAAGTTTTTGGGGTATAAACAAACCGATCACCGCCCACACCTGCTCATTAGCTTTAAAATGTTCCCGGATAGCCTTCACTTCAACGGATACATTCAACCGGAGATTGAGGAGTGGATAAAAACGCAGGACGAAAACCTGAAGTACGACCAGAAAAAATTCAATTTGAACACCGGCACACTACTCATTCAGTTTTATGACAGGCGACAGAACCGGTCTATCTGGCAGGGGTATGCCACATCAGTTTATGGGTCCATCGACTACTATAATAACCGGCAACTCCGCAATGCGGTAATTTCCATTCTCGATAAATACCGTTTCTGGGCAGAGGGATTTATTGAGGGCACGGCATCCCAAAAACCAACTGACCTTTAGCGTTTAGAATTGAATCTTCTTTTTAACCGCAAGGTCGTATTTCACAAAAATAATTCTACCTTTGCATTCCAAAATTTGAGGGTTTTGGCCTGTTTTGGCAGGTTTAGCCCTTTGGGGAACTGTCCGATGGTGTAACGGTAGCACAGAAGATTTTGGTTCTTTTAGTCAGGGTTCGAATCCTTGTCGGACAACAACACCCGGTAAACCCGGGTTTTTAAATTACTTCAATGGCTGTAAAATTATTCAGCGGAAGAGCCACTACGTACCTGGCAGAGAAGATTGCGCATGCGTATGGCGAGCCGTTAGGAAATGTAAATTACCAGCAATTCAGCGATGGGGAAATGTCTCCCCATATTGCCGAATCAGTGCGTGGCCACGAAGTATTCATCATCCAATCAACCATTCCACCATCGGATAACCTGATGGAGTTGCTGCTGATGGTGGATGCAGCAAAAAGAGCCAGCGCATCGAGTGTTAATGTGGTAATCCCCTATTTTGGCTATGCCCGCCAGGACAGAAAAGACAGGCCGCGTGTCTCTATTGCAGCAAAATTAATCGCCAATCTTATTTCTGCCGCTGGAGCCGACCGCCTTATGACTTGCGATCTGCATGCAGACCAGATCCAGGGTTTTTTTGATATCCCCGTTGATCACCTTGATGGCTCTTACATCTTTGTGCCCTATTTGAAGTCGCTGGGGCTGGGCAATATCATGTTTGCAACCCCCGATGTTGGCGGAATAAAAAGAGCCCGGAGTTTTGCAAAGTTTTTTGATGCAGAACTTGCCGTTTGTGATAAATACCGGAAGGAAGCCAACCAGGTAGAATCCATGCGCCTTATTGGCGAAGTGGAGGGAAAAGACGTTGTTCTTGTTGATGATCTGGTTGATACAGCCGGTACCATTTGCAAAGCCGCTACCTTGCTTAAGGAGAAAGGAGCCCGCTCCGTTCGGGCTGCCTGCACTCACCCTGTGCTGTCAGGTAAGGCTTACGAAAACATTGAAAACTCCGTTCTGGAAGAAATTGTTGTAGCGGATACACTGCCTTTAAAACACCGCTCGCCAAAAATCAAAGTGCTTTCAGTATCTGATCTGTTTGCAAAAGCAATCCGGAAAATTCACGACCACGAGTCCATCAGTTCACTCTTTATCCGTTTGTAAAACCATTTAAACTAAATAAATAAAACCATGAAAACCATTGAGATTGTAGGGTATAAACGAGCGAATCTCGGTAAGTCTGAATCCCAGCAACTGCGCAATGAGGGTAATGTTCCTTGCGTATTGTATGGTGGAAATCAGCAAATTCACTTTTATGCTCCCATGATTCTGTTTCGCGACTTGGTGTATACCAATGAAGCACACTTTGTCCATTTGAATATTGAAGGTAACGAGTGCAAAGCCATCCTTCAGGAAGTTCAGTTCCACCCTGTAAGCGAAGTCATCCTTCATGCTGACTTTCTTCAAATTGAAGAGAACCGGAAGGTAAAAATGAATATCCCCACCCGAATGGTTGGTAAGGCCCCCGGAGTTGATAAAGGAGGTACCCTTGTGCGAAAGAAAGCCTCATTAAAAGTATATGGTTTTCCGAAAGATATGCCCGATCACATTGATGTGGATGTATCCACGTTGGATTTTCACCATGCCATTAAAGTTGCTGACATGAAAATGGAAGGACTTGAATTCCTGGATCCTAAACAATCCGCTATTGCTGCGGTTGAAGTACCCCGGGCTGCAAAAATGGCTGCTGAAGAAGCTGCTGCCGCTGCACCTGCTGAAGGTTCCGCTACGCCTGCTGCCGGTGCCGCTCCTGCTGCCGGTGCTGAGGCGAAAAAAGCTGAAACTCCCAAAAAGGAAGAAGGAAAGAAATAATCAGCACCTCGTTAAAAAAGAAAAATCCTGTCGCTGTAAAGAGACAGGATTTTTTATTGCTTTACATTATGAAATACCTTGTTGCGGGATTAGGGAACATCGGACCGGAATATGAGCTTACACGCCACAACATCGGCTTTCTGGTGCTTGATCAACTGGCCGATAAACACAATGCAGCGTTTTCTGTAACACGTTTGGCCGAAAAAGCAGAATTCAGGTTTAAAGGCAAACAAATTCATATGATCAAACCCTCTACGTACATGAACCTTAGCGGCAAAGCGGTTGCCTACTGGCTCAGTACACTCCGGTTGAAACCGGAGCAATTGCTGATTGTGGTCGATGACATCGCACTCCCCTTTGGAAGCCTGAGGCTTAGGCCGCGGGGCACTTCAGCCGGACATAATGGGTTAAAGAGCATTGAGGAGTCTCTGGGGAGTATAAACTATCCACGGCTTCGTTTCGGCATAGGAAACGCCTACCCCAGAGGGCAACAGGCTGATTACGTGTTGAGTAATTTCAACAAAGAAGAATTTGACCGGCTACCGGAAATCATCAACAAAGCCTGCGAGATGATCCTGTCCTCCATCAGCATCGGCATAGAAAAAACAATGAGTTTGTATAACGACTGAAAAATTCTCTCGGCTTGCCAGCGTTCAGCTAACCGCTGAGCCGGGGGAAACATCGGCATCCGGTTGCAGCAGTTTAAGTTTGCCATCAGCATCTTCGGCCATAAGCACCATGCCCTGTGACAGCATACCCATCATTTTGCGGGGCGCAAGGTTGGCAATTAATGTTACCTGCTTTCCTACCATGTCTTCCGGTTTATAGTGTTTGGAGATTCCGCTGAGAACCGTACGTTGATCAACCCCGGTATCAATGGTGAGCTTAAGCAGCTTATCGGATTTCTCCACCCGTTCAGCCGCCAGCACTTTCCCAATGCGGATATCCAGTTTTGAAAAATCATCTATGGTAACCTCAGGTTTTAATGGTTTTATACCCCCTGCTTCTGAAATGGTTAGTTCCGGCCTTTTTAGTTTTACAATCTGTTTTTCTATGTCAGCATCATCAACATTTCTAAACAGTAGTTCGGGCTTTGCCAACTGGTGGCCTTTCCTCACTGTATTTACCAACTCACCTTTTTTCCATAATTCATTCCACGTGCTATCCGAATCAACATTATTAAGTTGTCGCATTATGTTTTTTGCCGTATCAGGAATAAATGGCTGGCAGGCCACTGCAATATTACCTACTACCGTAAGTGCATAATTCAGAATGAAGCCTACGGCCTCCGCATCGTCTTTAGCGAGCTTCCAAGGTTCGGTATCCGCTAAAAATTTATTACCAATGCGGGCAAGGTTCATCATGTGGAATTGCGCTTCACGAAAACGAAACTCATCCAGCCCCTGTATCATCTCCCGAACCGACTGATTCAGGTCTGCATGCGCCTGGTGGTAGGCTTTACGAACTTTTTTTCTCACTTCGGTAGTTCCTGAAAGTTCGTTTCCAGCGGGCACAACACCGTCAAAATATTTCCAGGTAAGGACCATTACCCGGTTAACAAAGTTGCCGAATATGGCCACCAGTTCGCTGTTTACACGCTGCTGGTAATCTTTCCAGGTAAAATCCGCATCTTTCGTTTCAGGGCTAATGGCCGTTAATACGTAACGCAGTTCATCCCTTCGGCCCGGGAAATCGGTAAGGTATTCATGCAGCCAAACTGCATGATTGCGGGAAGTGGATATCTTATCTCCTTCAAGGTTAAGGAATTCATTGGCCGGCACATTATCCGGAAGAATGAAATCTCCGGCAGCCTTGAGCATACATGGAAAGATAATGCAATGAAATACAATGTTGTCTTTACCAATAAAATGAATCAGGCGGGTTTCGGGATCTTTCCAGTATTTTTCCCAGTCGGGGCCTTTAAGTTCCTTGGTGGCTGATATGTACCCGATGGGAGCATCAAACCAAACATACAGTACCTTACCGGTAGCATCGGGCAGCGGCACAGGAATACCCCAATCCAAATCCCGGGTAATGGACCGTGGTTGAAGGCCCTGGTCAATCCACGATTTACATTGTCCATACACATTAATCTTCCAGTCGGCCTTGTGTCCGTTAATCAGCCATTCCTTCAGCCACTGCTCGTATGCATCCAAAGGAAAATACCAGTGTTTGGTTGGCTTTAAGACGGGAGCCTTGCCGGAAATAGTGGACTTCGGATCGATGAGTTGGCGGGGGCTCAGGCTAGATCCGCACTTCTCACACTGGTCACCATAGGCGTTGGGGTGCTTACAATTCGGACAGGTGCCTGTTATATACCGGTCGGCCAGAAAAATTCCTTCCTGTTCATCAAAGTACTGATCAGAAACCTCCTCGCGCAGAATCCCCTTGCTATAGATTCTTGTAAAGAAATCCTGGGCTGTTTTATAGTGCACTTCATTCGAAGTACGGGAATAAATATCAAACGATATCCCAAAATCGCTGAAGGCCTTTTTCATCAGGGCATGATACTTATCCACAAATTGTTTAGGCGAAACACCTTCCTTTTTCGCGCCAAGGTTAATAGCCACGCCATGTTCATCCGAGCCGCAAATAAAGATTACATCCTCACCTTTAAGGCGCAGGTAACGTACGTACGTATCTGAGGGAAGGTATGCTCCGGCAATATGCCCGATATGAAGCGGACCGTTAGCATATGGCAAAGCTGCTGTAACCGTAGTGCGTTTAAACTCCTTCGTCATAAAAGTTCCTTAAATCAAGGAGTGCAAAGATGTGAATTGAACAGGAGCAATAAAAATCGAATCAGGCTGATTGTGCCGGAACAATAGGGAAAGTGATCCGGAATTCAGTGAATCCCTCAGCGGTAATTCCCAACCCAATGGAGCCTCCAAGTCGTTCGGTAGCCAGTTTGCTCAGGTAAAGACCAATACCTCCGGTACCCGATCGCTCCGAGGCCCGTGAAAACATTTGAAACAGCTTATCGGGATGAACCTGAGCAATGCCCAGACCATTATCAATTACCTGAACCAGCAGATGTTCGTTGTTCTGTTCAATTTTAATGCGCACAAACGGATCGACCCGATCGGAATCATTATAAAACTTAATGGAATTGTCAATGAGGTTTTCAAGGATAATGCGAATTAGCTGCCGATCGGACGAAAAGGATAAGCCCTTATCGATTTCTTTTTTAATGACAAACCGTGGCGGCAACCCCCGCTTGGATTCAACCATAATGATTTCGTCAACCAGCTCGCCCAGGTTAATCGGCTCAAAACTGAGTGTGGAGTTGTTGATCTGGTTGACAATAACCAACCGGGTTAATATCTTGTTTAACTTGTCGGCTGTTTCATCCAGTTTCTTCAGGTAGTCTAGTGTGGTGGTATCTTTCGCCTCCATAATGGCCAGGTTACAGATACCTTTAAGGCTTGCCAGAGGACCCCGAATGTCGTGTGAAGTTTTATAAATGAAATTATCCAACTCTTCATTTACCTTCTGAAGACTGGCTGTTTTTTCCTTCACTTTTTTGTCCAGATCAGCATTTAACGTCTGCAGTTCTGCTTTCGCCATAGAAAGTGCTGTGTTAACCTTGCGCACAATACGGTTGCTGCGGTATAAAACAAACACCAGCAATACGGCCATAAAGGCAATAATACCAATGGATATATTCAGCATACGCTGGCGCGTAATGACTTCTTCCTTGGCAGCAATGGTCGCTATGTTTTCGCGCTCGGCAAAATTGGTTTGCACCTCGGCAATTTTATCAATAAGGTGTTCGCTGTAGATGCTGTCTTTCAAAATAATATACTTTCTCTGGTAAACAGAGGCATTTTCATGGTCATTTATCTGGCTATACAAAATGGAAAACTGGCGGTAGGTGTCAATAAGCAGTTCGTTATACGTATTGGCTGATGCAATCCGTTCAGAATTCTCTAATGCCCGGGTGGCTTCAATGGGCTTGCCTTGCGCGATGTAAATCTTACCCAGGTAAACCAGATTCTCAGCTTCATAGCGGGTATTTTTGGTAATTCTTGAAATATCAAGCGACTCAGTAAAGTACGTTATTGCATCATCGTATCGCTCCATGCCAAAATTAGCTACACCCATACCAAATCTTCCCGATATTTTAACGAGATCCGGGCATTCATTGCCGCATTCTTCGAATGCCTTTTTAAAATTATTAAAGGCCTCAGTGTAGTTCTTTAATTGGTTATGACAAAGCCCGATATTAATCAACTGCTGACTGAAAAAGGTTTTATCTTTTGACCTTTCAAGATACTCCAAAGCTTTAGTATAGAACTCAAGCGCTTTCGGATAATTTCTAAGTTTAAAGTAAACGAATCCGACATTATTTAAGGAAACAGCAATTTCTTCACTATCCCCGTCTTCTTCGCGCAGAGCAAGGGTTTTAAAGTGATACTCCAAGGCCTTATCATAATCGGCA
>JBKBOE010000050.1:0-21557 GCA_046294915.1 Cyclobacteriaceae bacterium
CAAAGCACTGGGGCCTGATACACACGTTCATGTATATAAAAATTTCGGAACTGCACAGATTCCCTATCAGGACTTTAACCTCGAGTTTGTTGGTGCCCGTAAGGAATCCTATCGCAGTGATTCACGGAAACCACTTGTGGAGGACGGCACCCTTCAGGATGACCAGCTCAGGCGTGATTTTACCATTAATGCAATGGCTTTTTGTGTAAATCAAAACCGGTTTGGCGAACTGCTAGATCCTTTTGATGGCGTAACAGACATAAAAAGGAAAATCATCCGCACACCCAATGATCCGAAAGTAACCTTTACTGACGATCCGTTGCGAATGATGCGCGCCATTCGGTTTGCCACACAACTTGGTTTTGATATTGAGCCCGATACCTACTCCGCTATTATTGAAATGGCCGACCGGATTACCATTGTTTCGCAGGAGCGCATTACGGATGAACTGAATAAAATTATTCAAAGTCGGGTGCCTTCGTATGGGTTTAAATTGCTTTTCCATAGCGGTTTGTTAAATCGCTTCTTTCCCGAACTGGTTTTGTTGCATGGCGTGGAATATGTAGGCAACAACGCCCATAAAGACAACTTCTTTCACACACTTCAGGTATTGGATAATGTTGCCAAAGTTTCCGATGATCTCTGGCTTCGCTGGGCGGCTATCCTGCACGATATCGCCAAGCCGCAAACCAAGCGGTATGATAAAAAACAAGGATGGACCTTCCACGGACACGAAGACAAGGGCGCCAGAATGGTGCCCGGTATTTTCAGGCGGCTTAAACTGCCGATGGATGAGAAAATGAAGTTCGTTCAAAACCTCGTCAGGCTTCACCTTCGTCCGATACCTTTGGCCAAAGATGTTTCGGATTCGGCCATACGCAGGTTGCTGTTCGATGCCGGTGATGATATTGATGCCCTGATGAAACTTTGCCGGGCCGACATTACGTCAAAGAACACCGATAAGGTGAGCCGGTTTCTTAAAAATTTTGAATTGGTGGAGCGGAAGATGGAAGAAGTGGAAGCGAAGGACAAAATCCGGAATTTTCAACCGCCCGTAACCGGGGATGAAATCATCCGGATGTTCAACTTAACGCCCGGTCCGATTATCCGTGAAATTAAGGATGAGATAAAGGAAGCCATCCTTGAAGGCACCATACGCAACGACCGGCAGGAGGCGCTCGATTTTATGCTCAAAAGAGCCAGGGAAAGAGGTCTTGAGCCCGTTGGGTAGGCATGCAACCCCTTCCCTTTTTGCTGGTCTTTACCTAACTGACGTGTCCTTTTGAATCCGGAAACACACAACCTTCACCGCGAGTTGATTGACCGCTGCATGCTGGGCGATGAGGAGGCTTACGGGAGGCTGTATGCGCTCTATGCAAAGGCTATGTTTAACACGGCCTTACGGATAACCGGCAGGAGGGATGAAGCTGAGGATGTATTGCAGGAGGCATTCATCAGTGCGTTCAGAAACCTTGCAGGATACCGGGGCGATGCCAATTTTGGTTCATGGCTGAAGCGTATCGTCATTAACAAAGCTATTAATGCGCTTAAAAAAAGAAGACATGAATTGATACCGGAAGACGAAGAATTTGATGTAGCGGATGAACCCGAACAGCCGGAAATATCCGGAATTACCATAGAGCGGGTAAAATCAGCGCTGATGACCTTGCCTGACGGATACCGTTCGGTGTTGTCACTTTACCTTCTGGAAGGATACGACCACCAGGAAATTGCCGGCATCCTGCAGATCACGGAATCTACTTCGAAGTCGCAGTTGAACCGTGCAAAGAATAAATTAAGGAGCCTACTCATTAAAAAACATGACGTATATGAGAAATAACCTAGATGATTTCATTAAAACCAATCGTGCTGCATTTGATGACCAGGAGCCATCCGCCTATGTGTGGACACGCATTCGCAATTCCCTTAAGGGTAAAACAAGGTGGTTTAATGCAATGCCGTTTTGGCGGGCTGCCGCTGTGCTGTTCATGGCTGCTACCGCTTCGTTGGCAGCGCAACACATGGTGGACAGAAAATCGGATACCCGGGTTATCAGCGAGTTCCGGGATGTAGAAGCGTTTTACCTTAACCAGATAGCTTCCAGAATTGAATTGATTGAGGATAGCAGTGATGCCGAAGGAGCCCTCAATGGCTTCACCCATGAGTTCAACCAACTGGAAGCCATGTACCAGGTGCTAAAGGAGGAGATGAAAAGCAGGCCGAGCAAGAAAGTAAAAGATGCGCTGGTGCTTAACCTGCTTATACGGATGGATCTGCTCAATCAGCAATTGTATAAAATAGAGAAGGCACAGGGTAAGGATGAAATGAAGGGGGGAGCTTCTGTTTAATGCCTGATCAGTATTCGGTAGCCAGTTCAAACGGCTCTTTTACCGAGTCAATCATTTTGCCGTCTTCACACTTCAATACTCTGCTCGGAAATTTTTTAATCAACCCGTAGTCGTGGGTGGCCATGAGTATGGCTGTACCGCTTTTGTTGATTTGCTGAAAGAGTTTGAGAATTCCTGCCGATACTTCGGGATCAAGGTTACCGGTTGGTTCATCGGCAATTAAAATCACCGGCTCATTAATCATAGCCCGGGCAATAACCACGCGCTGCTGTTCACCGCCCGAAAGCTGGTGAGGCATTTTTTTTTCTACCGCGCCAAGTCCAACCTGCATTAAAACTTCACTCAGGCGGGCTTTCATTTTAGCGGTATCGCGCCAGCCTGTGGCTTTCATAACGAAAAGCAGGTTATCGGCAACGGTGCGATCCGGAAAAAGCTGAAAATCCTGAAAGATGATGCCCAGTTTTCTCCGAAGCAGGGGAATCTGCGATGATTTAATACCCCGGATGTTAAAACCCGCTACATTGATGTCGCCTAACCGTAAGGGTAAATCGGCATAAAGCGTTTTCAGCAGTGATGATTTACCTGACCCTGTGCGGCCTACCAGAAACACAAACTCACCTTTTTCAATATCAAAATTGATATTGGCCAGCACGGTGTTGTGGTCCTGGAAGATGTGGGCGTCTTTAATGCGAATTACCGGGTCGGTTGAGAACATGAACTTCTATCCGTTAACTTTTTTATGGTCGGCCAGGAATTTCTCCAGGCCAATATCGGTAAGCGGATGTTTGAGCAGTCCGGTAATTACAGCCAGCGGACAGGTGGCCACATCGGCACCTATCTCGGCACACTTGATCAGGTGCATCACATGCCGGATGGAGGCTGCCAGTATTTCGGTTTCAAATCCGTAGTTATTATAGATCAGCCGGATTTGGGCAATCAACTCCAGGCCATCCTGCGAAACATCGTCCAGCCTGCCCAGAAAAGGCGACACATAACTGGCTCCAGCCTTGGCTGCCAAGAGGGCCTGCCCGGCAGAGAATACCAGTGTGCAGTTGGTACGGATGCCTTCGGATGAAAATTTTTTCAGTGCCTTAACGCCATCTTTGATCATGGGTACCTTCACCACAATTTTATCATCAATTTTAGCCAGTTCCCTGCCTTCTTTAATGATGTTGTCAAAATCGGTGGCGATCACCTCGGCACTCACGTTGTTATCCACAATATTGCAGATGGCCTTATAGTGGGATTTGATGTTGGCTTCGCCTTTAATGCCTTCTTTGGCCATTAGCGAAGGATTGGTGGTTACCCCATCCAGAACGCCTAAATCGTAGGCTTCTTTAATTTCGTTCAGGTTGGCGGTATCAATAAAAAACTTCATGGTTGTAGTGGTTTGACTGTAAAAATAAGGATTGGATGAATAAAAAAATGGCAAACCAACATCGCACCGCTACAACCGCCTACCCTTGCTACCTTCCGGTCCTGGGGGAGTTCAGCAGGAGCTGGTCGTGCCGGCTTGCCGGGTGCAAATATACTGGATTCTGGATACTTGATACGTGGACTTTACGCCAAGCCTGACAGGTAGAGGTTGAACTCCAGCGGGTTGCACACTTCAAACGCATCGGCTTTAAGGTCGTCAAAAATGTGCGCGTCAAATTCAAGTTCCCGCAAGGCCGTTTCACCTTCAGCGGTGCGGGTAATTTCGGTGCCGGTGTAATGGATCGGATTTACCTTAACCAGAATTAAGTTGCCGTTAATGGTTTTCTTAAAATACTGGTGGACAATGTTCTGGTTTTTTGCCATGATCTGTTAGTTTCGTTCCATGCGATTACCTATGCCTGAATCGATACCTGCAGGTAACCTTATGCTCAGGCGCCTAAGGTACGAAGATGCCGAAGAAATTTTTTTTACGTATGCCAGCAAATCCGAGGCCACCCGATTTGTTTCGTGGCCAACACACCAGCGATTAACCGATACCCGTAATTTTCTCCGCTATGCCATTCATGCCTGGAATGCCGGCCGGGATTATTCCTACAGCATCCGCGTAACAGATTCTAACCGGCTTGTTGGGAGCATTGGCGCCATGAATGACTCGGGTAAAATTCAGTTTGGTTACTTCATTGCCCCATCACAGTGGGGCCGGGGGTATGCTACAGCGGCTACTAAGGCTTTGCTCACCGTTTTGAAATCCATGCCGGGTATAAAAGCTATTACAACCTTTGTTGATGCCGAGAACACAGCATCCATACGGGTATTACAAAAATGCGGTCTCAAGGAAGACGCACACCTGCCGGCATACTTTCGCTTTATAAACCAGAACAATCAACCAAAGGACTGTATTTTGTTCAGGCTGGAACTGCCGGCTCAAACTTAGGCAGGGAAATATTTTGGAGAAGCTCTGCCTCAAGGAGACTGGCCCATGTTTCGAGGTAGAGGATAACATCCTCCTTAACGTTAAACGACAGGTTACGTCTGCCTTCAGGCAGGCATCTTATTATCCGGGGGTCTGACAGGCGCTCCAGGTGTTTCAAATCATCAAGGTCGAATCCTACGGCCAACATAGCACTAATCAGGTCGTCCATGGGTAATCCGCTGGTGGGGCAATAATCATTCAATTGTTCGGTCCAGTCGCCATGGCGCTGCATAGCCCGGGTATGAATTTCATCCTTGCGTAACCGCGTAATCTGCTGGGCGAGGAACCCGCAGTTACACAGGCCCATATGTCCCCATTGGTAGGTCGTGTTATTGCGGATTGCCGCTGCCGTGGATCGCAGGGCATGGATAACTTCGGGTGTAATCGGGTTCATGTTTTTTTAACAATTCAAACCGGTTTAAGTTACAAAACCAAACATCAAATTTTGTAATTCATTGAATGTTGTTATACTTGCGAACAATTCATGGTTATGGGTAAAGGAGATAAAAAGTCGAAGAAGGGCAAACGCTGGAAGGGTTCATACGGAGTAAGCCGTAACCGCAAGGCTATTAAGGCCAGGCTAAAGCGTACCGCCACGAAGTCTGCTAAACCAGTTAGTGAAAGCGGAACAGGGGAGGGCGCATCGAAACCCCGTAAAATCTCGAGAAAAAAGGCATCAGCTTAATGTAAAGGTTATGAAAAGAAGGATAAACACAGCATGGTGGTGGTGGCATATATCAGGATTTGATATGTGAACAGCCGTATTGTGTTTTTAACGCATAATTCCCGGGGGCCCGCTGTTCACAGCGGGCCCCCGGTGTTTTTATACCAATTCATCAATCAATTCATTATGCGTCAATACAAACTCACAACCTTATATAAACGGATGCTTGCCGATATGCTCACACCGGTGAGCATTTATCTGAAACTTCGGGATGAATTCCCCGGGTGTATTCTGCTGGAGAGTTCCGACTACCACGGCCAGGAAAACAGCCTGTCTATCATCTGCTGCGACCCGGTGGCCAGTTTTACCGTACATAACGGCACTATTGTAAGTCAATTTCCTGATGGTAACACAAGTGTCCAGCCCATTCGCCAGGGTTCGGAAGTGCAGGCCCGGTTTGATCTGTTCAGGCGTTCCTTCGTTTCGGATACAGAAACGGCAACAAATTTACCCGGAGCCGGCTTGTTTGGCTTTACCGCTTATGATGCGGTGAGGTATTTTGATAGTGTTCCGGTAACAATTCGTCAGCCAGTGTTACCCGATCTTTCGTACAGTCTTTACCGCGTTGTTCTAGTTATCGATCACTTCCATAACGAACTAACACTGGCAGGTAATTTCATTGACGGCCAAACCAATGTTGGTTTGCTTGATCGGGTGGAGAAACTGATTTATCGGTTGCGGACAGCAATATATCCGTTCAGTCGGGTGAATGGAGAAACCGCAAATGTAAGCGACTCTGAATTTCTCGCGATGGCCCGAAAAGCCATTCAGCACTGCCACCGGGGCGATGTGTTTCAACTGGTGCTTTCCAGGCGATTTACCACTGCGTTTCAGGGCGATGAGTTTAATGTGTACCGTGCCCTGCGCTCTATAAATCCTTCGCCTTATCTCTTTTATTTTGACTATGGTAATTTTAAACTGTTTGGTTCTTCGCCCGAGGCCCAGTTGCGCATCGTTAAAAACGAAGCAACGGTTTTTCCGATTGCTGGCACATTCAGGCGTACCGGTGATGACACAACCGATGCTGAACTGGCACAGCGTCTGGCAGCCGATGCCAAAGAAAATGCCGAACACATTATGCTGGTTGATCTGGCCCGCAACGACTTGAGCCGGTATGCCGATAACGTACGGGTAGAGGTGTTTAAAGAAATTCAATACTATTCCCACGTCATCCACCTGGTATCTAAAGTCAGCGGAGTGCTGCCATCAAAGGAGGCGGTTATTCAACTGGCGGCTGCTACGTTCCCTGCCGGCACGCTGTCGGGGGCCCCAAAACACATGGCTATGAAACTCATTGATGCCTTTGAGCCGGTTAACCGTAGCTTTTACGGTGGAGCCATCGGATACCTTGGTTTTAATGGTGATTATAATCATGCAATTATGATCCGAACTTTTATGAGCAAGGACAATACTCTTATTTATCAGGCCGGTGCCGGAATTGTAGCCCAGTCGGATCCTGAAAAAGAACTACAGGAAGTTAACAACAAGCTGTCTGCCCTGCGCAACGCGGTACACATGGCCGAGACCCTATGCCGATGAAAATTCTGATATTGGATAATTACGATTCGTTTACGTACAACCTGGTGCACATCATCCGGGAGGCAGGCTATGCTTATGAAGTGTACCGCAATGACGCCATTGCCCTGGAGCAAGTAGATGCTTTTGATAAAATTCTGTTATCCCCCGGTCCCGGAATACCTGATGAAGCCGGCATTATGAAGGAGGTAATCCGAATGTATGCTGCTACAAAAAGTATTCTGGGTATTTGCCTTGGCCACCAGGGTATTGCCGAAGTGTTTGGCGGATCGTTGTACAACATACCGCGGGCTATGCACGGTGTAACTACATGGGCATCGGTTGTAAAGCCCGATGAATATCTGTTCAGGAATATTAGTGCCCGGTTTCAGGTATGCCACTACCATTCCTGGGCAGTTGTTTCTGAAAGCCTGCCACCCTGTATGGAAGTAACCGCCACCAATAACGAGGGGATGGTTATGGGCATCAGGCATACTTCGTATGATGTTCGTGGCTTGCAATTTCATCCGGAGTCGATAATGACACCGGAAGGTCCTGCTGTTATCAAAAACTGGTTAATACAACACGCATGAAAACTGTATTGAATGGACTTACGGAACTGGAAAGCCTGACGGCCTCCGATGCCAGGCAGGTACTGGTTGACCTGTCATCAGGAAAATACAATGCAAGCCAAATGGCTGCCTTCCTCACGGTGTACCTTATGCGCCCCATAACCCTGGATGAACTCCGCGGCTTTCGTGAAGCTATGCTCGACTTATGTGTGCCCGTGCAATTCGATCAACCGGTTATGGATGTTTGCGGAACCGGTGGCGATGGAAAAAATACGTTTAACATTTCTACGCTCTCAGCTTTTGTTGTGGCCGCAGCAGGCCAGCCCGTTGCCAAGCACGGTAATTATGGCGTATCATCCCCTTGCGGATCGTCAAACGTGCTTGAATATTTCGGATACCGCTTTACCGGAGATGCGGATGCCTTGCGCTATAGCCTTGATCAAACCAACATTTGTTTTATTCATGCCCCGTTGTTTCATCCGGCTATGAAAAGTGTGGCCCAGGTAAGGCGGGAGTTGGGTGTAAAAACATTTTTTAACATGCTGGGCCCGATGGTAAATCCGGCTTTCCCGCAAAAACAGCTTATCGGGGTATTTAGTCTTGAACTGGCAAGGCAATACGCCTATGTATATCAACAAACCGAAAAGCAATTTGTAGTAGTTCACTCTACTGACGGCTACGATGAGATTTCGTTAACCGGTTCCTTTAAGTACTTCCATAACTCCGGTGAGGGGCTGGCCATTCCTGCTGACCTGGGTTTTCCTGCGGTAGATGCTCCAGCTATTGCCGGTGGAGAAACGGTGGAAGAATCGGCAGCGATATTTTTAAATGTGCTGAAAAACCAGGCAACCCCGCAACAACAGGCTGTGGTGCTTGCCAATGCCGCCATGGCGCTGCGTTGCGCTAACCCCGCACTCACAATGAACGGAGCGGTGCTGCTGGCGCGCGAAACACTGGAATCGGGAAAGGCCTTTAAGACATTTACGCGCTTTATTGAATTGTCATGAAGAACGTATTGGAAGAAATTATGGCATTCAAACGGCAGGACGTTACGCGCAAAAAGCATCTGTTCCCGCAAGCAGAATTCCTGAAAGCAGCGCATTTTAGCCGCACTGTACATTCACTCAAAAGGGCTTTGCTGACTAAGGGCAGCGGAATTATTGCCGAATTTAAAAGGCAATCACCCTCGCAAGGGGCGATCAATACCGTAGCCGATGTAGCCCTGGTTGCAAAAGGGTACTACCAGGCCGGGGCGGTGGCTGTTTCGGTGCTCACCGATGCGCCCTTTTTTGGCGGCAGTCTGGATGATCTGATCACTGCACGAAACGTGTTGCCCTGCCCCATACTGCGTAAGGATTTTATTATTGACGAGTATCAGGTGTTGGAATCCAAATATGCTGGTGCTGATGCCATCTTGCTTATTGCTTCAGCACTGACACCCGGTCAGATTATTTCACTTGCCGGGTGTGCCCGCCAGGTAGGGTTGGAGGTCGTTCTGGAAGTTCATAACGCTGAGGAATTGCTGGCCATTAAAGATGCCCCGGTTGATATCATCGGGGTGAATAACCGCAATCTGAAAACCTTCCAGGTCTCTATTGAAACATCCATCCGGTTGGCGGATCTGATCCCGGAATCTGTGGTGTGCATCTCCGAAAGCGGACTGGAAAATCCTGTTGAGGTGATCGGCCTGAAGCGGTTAGGGTATAACGGATTTCTTATGGGCCAGCATTTTATGGAACAGCCCGATCCGGTAATGGCCTGTTCAAAATTTATCCAACAGCTAATACAAAATGAAGTGAGCGAATGAATCGGTGTATGAACAAACTTAATATTAAAATTTGCGGCATGCGCGAAAGTGAGAATTGCAGGGCAGTAGCTGAATTACAACCTGACTTTATGGGATTTATTTTTTATCCGCACTCTCCGCGGTTTGTGGGATATAATTTTTGTTTGCCGGCCAAATTACCTTCCACGATGCGGAAGGTGGGTGTGTTTGTTAATGAGCAACCCGTACGGATAAAAGAAATTGTTCAACGCTGCCGCCTGGATGCCGTACAGCTTCATGGCAACGAAAGGGCGGAAGTATGCGCATCGGTAAAGGAATTTGTACCCGTGGTAATTAAAGCATTTGCCGTGCACGAAGGATTTTGTTTTGATGAAGTTAAACCGTATGTGAATTCAGTGGATTATTTTCTTTTCGATGCAAAGGGCCATCACCCCGGTGGAAATGGCCTGCCCTTCAATTGGGGGTTACTTCAGGAGTACAAGTATTCTGTACCCTTTTTTTTGAGCGGAGGTATTGATGTATCAAACCTGGGTAGGGTAGTGGGTTTGAATCATCCGCAGCTTGCAGGAGTGGACCTGAACAGCGGCTTTGAGGTAAGTCCTGGTTTAAAAAATGTCCGTGCTTTGCGCGAAGCCTTCACCATGCTAAATGAGGTATTATGAATAACTACATTGTTGATAAAAACGGATACTATGGCGAGTTCGGAGGGGCCTTTATTCCGGAGTTATTGTATCCGAACATCGAAGAGTTAAGGCAAAATTACCTGTCTATTCTGAATGATGGATCGTTTGTTAGCGACTTCACCCGCTTGTTATACGATTATGCCGGGCGTCCAACCCCGTTATACTTTGCTTCGCGGTTGTCGGAAAAGCATAAAGCACGCATTTACCTGAAGCGTGAAGACCTGTGCCACACCGGTGCACACAAGATTAATAATACCATCGGGCAGATTTTACTGGCCAGCCGTTTACAAAAGAAGAAAATTATTGCCGAAACCGGTGCCGGGCAGCATGGTGTAGCCACGGCCACCGTTTGTGCTCTAATGGGCATGGAATGCACCGTTTATATGGGTCAACTCGATATGGATCGGCAACGCCCCAATGTGGAGCGCATGAAACTATTAGGTGCAACGGTGGTGCCGGTAACTTCGGGAAATAAAACGCTTAAAGATGCCACCAATGAAGCCATGCGCCACTGGATCAGCCATCCGAAGGACACGCACTACATCATCGGCTCGGTAGTAGGCCCGCACCCGTATCCGGATATGGTGGCCCGGTTTCAGTCGGTCATTAGCGAAGAAATCAAAAATCAATTAACCGCAAAAGAGGGCAACCCTTATCCCGATTATGTAATAGCCTGTGTGGGCGGAGGCAGTAATGCTGCCGGTGCTTTCTATCATTACCTCAGTGATGAAGCGGTGAATCTGGTAGGGGTTGAAGCTGCGGGCAAAGGGGTTGATTCGGGCGAGTCGGCTGCCACTACCGTTCTCGGAAGGTCCGGTGTACTGCATGGCAGCAAAACACTGCTCATGCAAACCGATGACGGGCAGGTGGTTGAGCCATACTCCATTTCAGCAGGCCTGGATTATCCCGGCATTGGCCCGCTCCATGCCCATTTACATAAAACAGGGCGGGTAACATTTATCCCTGTTACCGATGATCAGGCCATGCATGCCGGACTGGAATTGTGTCGCCTGGAGGGCATCATCCCGGCTATTGAAAGTGCCCACGCACTGGCTGCCTTGTCCCAATTCAATTTCGATGCCGATGATGTAGTGGTTATAAACCTTTCGGGAAGGGGAGATAAAGATCTGGAAACGTATATCCGGTGGAAAAAGTAACGATGCGTTTTGTAGGGATGATTTCCGATTTTCACCAGACCAAATGTTGCCTGTACATTTTATTTAAAATTTCTAATCGATTAAACATGAATACCACCAGACTATCCTGCTCATTGCTGATAATCATCCTTCTGGCAAACTGCTCAACGCCAAACCGGAAAAGTGAAACGGTTTTCGATGTTGAAGCTTATAACAAGACAATTGAAGATTGGCAGCAAAAGCGCAATGCCTACCAGGTTAGCGAAGACGGCTGGGTTAACCTGGCCGGTTTATTTTGGCTGAAAGAAGGCATCAACGCGTTTGGCAGCGGAAAAATGAATGACCTGGTTTTTCCACAAGGTAAAATTCCGGAACAGGCCGGCTATTTTATAGTACAGGGCAATGCGGTTACGGTAAAGGCGAATAAGGGAGTTCTATTCACCGTTAACGGAAAGCAAGTTGATGGAGGAACGTTATTTCATCCCGACTCATCGCGTATCAGCATGGCTTACGGGCCGTTGCGTTGGTTTGTGATAAAAAGGGAGGATAAACTGGGTATACGCTTGCGCGATCTTGAAAATCCGCTGCTCAAAGAATTTAAAGGCATTGAATTTTTTCCAATCGACAGGCAATGGCGGGTGGAAGGAAAGGTAGAGTGGGCTGATTCATCGCGAACCATCGAAATAACAAACGTGCTGGGACAAACCTTACAGCAGCGCTCAGTGGCTACGCTGGTATTCGATTATTCCGGAAAAACCTATCGCCTGGATGCGTTGGATGAGGGCAACGATGAATTCTTCATCATTTTTGGCGATGAAACCAATGCCCGCGAAACGTATGGCGCAGGCCGCTACCTGTACGTGCCGCTGCCCGACAGTGCCGGCCGGGTTATCATCGACTTTAACAAGGCGTATAACCCTCCATGTGCCTTCACTGAATTTGCCACCTGCCCGCTGCCGCCAAAACAAAACGTACTCCCATTTGCGGTAACGGCCGGGGAGAAAAATTATGGAGACCATTAATATGCGCAACCGGATCGATGATTTGTTTAGCCGGAAAAAGCAGGGCATACTTTCGGTTTTTTATACGGCCGGCTTTCCCAATGCTGATGACACCGTACGTATTGCACAGGAGTTGGAACAGGCTGGTGCTGATTTGATTGAAATTGGAATCCCGTTTTCTGATCCGATAGCCGATGGTCCTGTTATCCAGCGTAGTAATGCCGTGGCAATTAATAGCGGCATAACCCTGGGCCTTATTTTTCAGCAGGTTGAAGCCATACGCAAAACCGTGCAACTGCCCGTTGTTCTTATGGGCTACATCAATCCGGTAATGCAGTTTGGTGTGGAGCGGTTTGTATCCGAATGCAGGCGTACCGGAGTGGATGGTGTTATCCTTCCTGATTTGCCTGTTGAAGTATATGTTTCACAGTATAAAGAAGTATTCGAGCGCCATTCAGTATATGTATCGTTTTTGGTAACGCCTACTACTTCGGATGAGCGGATTAGAGTGCTGGATGAGCTAAGTTGTGGGTTTATTTACGCAGTTGCAGCATCCGGTACAACCGGTGTGAGGGGTTCTTTTGCTCCTGAGCAACATACTTATTTTCAGCGTTTAAAAGATTTGAAACTGAAAAACCCATTCCTTATTGGTTTTGGAATTTCAAATCAATCAACGTTTAAGGAGGCCTGTCGCTACGGGGCGGGTGCCATTATTGGCAGCGCGTTTATAAAGGTACTTGAAGACAAGGGGCAGGTAAGCAAATTCATTCATTCCGTTGTGGGGAAATAAAAAGTCCTGGTGGTTAACCAGGACTTTTTTCGATTTGTCCGTAAGGGCCGTAAAAACGTTTCGGGTTTGTTGCTGCAGGTTCTTAAAGAGCCTTGAAGAAAACGTTTTGGCCACCACGGTTTCAGGCACCGCGCCTAGTGTACTTCAATGGCTTTCGGTTTTACTTTAACTTCTGCTTCTTTAGGAAGCACAATGCGGAGTATGCCATTTTCGTACCAGGCATCTACTTTGTCGGTCTTCACATTTTCAGGCAGTGTGAAGGAACGGCTGAAGTTGGTGTAGCTGTACTCTTTGCGTGTGTAGTTCTTTTCTTTGTTTTCTTTTTCCAATTCTTTTTCACACGCGATAGTTAAAATGCCATTTTCCATCGTAATGTTGAAGTCTTTTTTGGTGAGACCCGGTGCAGCAAGTTCGATCTCAAATTCCTTATCCTTTTCAACAACATTAACAGCAGGAACGACCTGCAACCTCTTCATCCAGTCGGCATCGAAGAAGCGGTCGTTATCAAAGAAGTCAGTCAGCCAGCCTTCGTTAAAAAGCGAAGGGAATCCGGTTCTTTTCATCAGTGTCATAACTCCTCCTTTTTTAGTTTGTGCTGTGAAGTAAAAACCGAAATAATAAAAAGGCTATGATGCACGACATGGCCGGTGGCTGATATTTGTCAGTTTCTTCTGTCATGCTGAGTTCCTTACTCTGCCGGACTAAAATTCGGCACGGTAGTAACCGGCCCAAAGAACAGGGCATTTAAAAACATTTTATTTGTTCCATACCAGGTCCCTCT
The DNA here is from genome assembly GCA_046294915.1 of Cyclobacteriaceae bacterium. GTDB lineage: Bacteria > Bacteroidota > Bacteroidia > Cytophagales > Cyclobacteriaceae > UBA2336. Next base: position 13,747 of record JBKBOE010000050.1, read on the forward strand.
GAAATTCGGATTATCCGAGAACATAATAATCCGCCCCTGGCCTTCTCCGCTCAGCAGGATGGCCGCTGAGTTGGCTACTTTAGGCGCAGTGGCTTTGTGCAGGTAACCGCCAATTAAGGGGTTGGCTTTGTATTTTGCTACGGTGGTGTACGGGTTTTTGCTGGGTTGTAAAAAAGTTAACCCATTCCGGTAAACCGAAACGTTCCTTTCGGTATAGCCAAATCCAATCGGGTTGGTAATGTCCAGGTCAACCTGGAAGATGGACCCTCCGATGTTGCGGGCACCTTCCTTGCTGGCGGCATCTTCATAGTTTACACGGGGTTTGTTCTTAACCGTATCGGCAGGTACTAGTTTTTCTTTGGTCAAGCCCTGTTTGATAGCCCATTCGCTGGCCGTTTTAAAGGTAATGAGGGTGCCCCCGTTTTGGATCCAGGTTTTTAGTCTGTCAACTGTGGGTTTATCCAGCGTATACGTGCCGCTAACCATTACCAGCACGTTGTAATTAGCCCAGTTTACCCTACCGATGTTAGAAACGTCAATTTTGGTAATTGGCATGCCGATGCGCTGGTCGAGCAGATGCCATACCTCTCCGGCCTCATAGCCGGAAACTCCGTTGCCAACCAACAGGGCTGCGTTAATTTTTTTTAGTGGAACAGCAAAACCTGAACCTAAATCAATGCCTTTGATATTGTAACCGGTTTCAACGGCATACACATCGGTTGCGCAGGCTGTGCTTACTTTTTTAATTTGCTCGTAAAGTTTTTCGGCTTCGAGCGTTTGCTGTTGTACCGGAATGATGAGTGTACCTGCCCTGAAATTCTTCTCCTTTCCGTTGATGCGCGCACTAAACGATTTGAATGCTGTTTTTACAATAACCTGCTCCTGTTGTAATTGATAGATGACCTTATGCGCGAAATAGTCGGTTTGTTCAATCAGGTAGGCGTAATTACTGCGAACAACCGGAACTGCGGTTTTTGTTAAATCGGTTGTGATTCGGTCGCCCTTGCTTACAGGCCCGCGGATCTCGGAATGGGGCATATTAAAGGCGTGCACCAGCGACCAGGTGGAGGCATCGTAAAAAATACTGTCGGTGTAGGTAATGTCTTTTTCAAAAGCCGAGCGTACCATAATGTAGTTGGGCTGTTCGGTGGGCACTACAAACGCTTTTCCTTTTTCAAAGTTCTTGCCCCCTATGGCAATGTCGCGTGGCAGGTCGTACACTTCAATATCGTGCATGCGCAGCAGGTTAACGAAAGCATAGGTGCGGCTAAGGTCGCTGGCATCGCCAAACACATAGCCTTTAACCGGGTTGGCTTTAGCCTGACTGGCGGCTGTGCGGAAAAAGTTTAATCGCAGATTAATTAAGGTTTCGCGTTCGGCCAGGGAAGCGCGTATCGTTGCCATTGAAGCGGTAAACTGGTTGCGAATGGTAAAGGCAAAGGTGATGGGAACCGTTGTGGTTTCCTGCAAATGTCCGCGCGAACTGGCCTGCTCAAACAAAAACCCAGCACCGCCATAAAAATTTACATAACTGGATCCGTAGCCGGGATAGAGTTTGTCAAACGCTTCTTTGGTAAAATACTGTGAGCCGATGCCGTCCATGGCTTTGGCAAAGTATTCTCCGAATTTCGGGTAGAGAACATCATACAGCTGAGGAGGTACAATGGGGTTGTTGCTGCTGTTTTTGCCCGGATCGAAATAGAATGTGGAGTTGGTTCCCATTTCGTGGTGGTCGGTCATGACATAAGGGCGCCACTGGTGAAAGAGTTTCAGGCGGTTGCGGCTTTCGGGGTGTACCCCCAGAAACCAATCGCGGTTAAGGTCAAACCAGTAATGATTGGTTCGCCCGCCCGGCCACACTTCGTTGTGTTCGCGGTCCACCGGGTCGCCAACCAAGGCAGATGCTTTATGCATATTGGCCCAGTGGCTGTGGCGGTCTCGGCCATCGGGATTGTACACGGGGTCGAGAAGAATGACCATATTCTTCAGCCAGCTCAGGGTTTCTTCATCTTCGCTTGCCGTAAGGTAATAAGCGGTGAGCATGGCGGCCTCGGTACTGGAGGGTTCGTTGCCGTGCACATTGTAGCCAAGCAGAATTACCAGGGGCACATCATTGTACTGACCGGAGGTATTGCGTTGCAGATGTTTCTGCCGGATGTCTTCCAGGTTGGCGTGATTTTCAGGTGAGGTAATAATGGCTGTGATTTGAGGCCGGTATTCATAGGTCTTGCCGATTTCCAGCAAGGTCATACGGTTGGAGAGGGCATCCAGGGTTTTAAAGTATTCCACCACCTTATCGTGCCGGGTGTGGTGGCTGCCGATGGCATAGCCCAGAAATTTTTCAGGTGTGGGTATCTGGCTGTTGAACTGCTTCGCCTGTGGGTAGAAGTAAGCAGGTTGAGTGATACCATAAATCGAAATGCACGATAAGATTACACTAAAGAAAGTTTTCATCGGAAGGTAATTGAGGTGTTTAAAATTTAATGTCAATAAGAACAGCCTACTTACCAATGGGTGGAGGCCCCGGAGGGATTAAGCCGCTATATTCATGATTGCCTTTGCGCTGTTTGAACTCGGCTTTTACCGCTTCCACTTTTTTAGGGTCTTCAAATAAATCCACCATGGTTAACGCCAGAGTTTTTGACGCATGCAGCATGCCCTTATGGCCGATGGACATACCCCCGCAGGCAACCACGGCCCAGGAGTGCCAGGGTGTTCCGATCGGTGCAGTTGCGGCACTTAACCGGATGGTTGGTACCACCCAACTCACATCACCCACATCGGTGCTGCCGCCCCCGGCATTCGGGTCTGTTGCTTCCAGAGGTTCCACTTTACTGTGCAGCCCAACCTGCGGTTTGCCGGTAGCTTCCTGAATTTTTTTTGCAAAGGCAACCTCGGTATCGTTGTAGGTAATTGGGCCAAGGTATTCGAGGTTTTTCTGGATCAGCTCTGCCCCGGTTCGGTTAACGAGCACTTCGTAGATACCCGAAACCAGGCTGATTTTATAATCTACATTAGCCATGATAGCCGCGCCTTCGGCCATTTTCATTACACGCTGGTACACTTCGTTCATCGTTTCGCGTTTGGTGTCGCGCACGCGTACCCAAACCCTTGCATAGTCGGGTACAACGTTTACCACCTGGCCGCCATCCTGAATGTGGTAGTGGATGCGTGTGCTTGGCCGGATGTGTTCGCGGTAGTAATTTATCCCTGTCGTATACAGTTCAAGTGCATCCGATGCGCTCCTTCCATTCCACGGATCGGCTGACGCATGTGCTGCCTGCCCGTTAAACTCCACGATGAAATCCACTAATGCCAACCCGGTTTGTACGGCTGCCTTGGTTTCTGCGCCCGGGTGCCAATCCAAAACCACATCAACACCGTTAAACAATCCCGCGCGGATCATCCACAGCTTGCCAAAAAATTTTTCTTCAGCCGGTGTTCCGAAGAATTTGATGGTACCTTTCAGTTTACCTTGCTCAATAAGTTGCTTCACGGCTACTGCAGCACCCAGGCTGGCCGTACCAAAAAGGTTGTGCCCGCAGCCATGCCCCGGCTTTCCTTCTTCCAGCGGATCTTTGACGGGAACGGCTTTTTGAGAAAGACCCGGCAAGGCATCAAACTCGCCTAATATGCCAATAACCGGCTTGCCGCTGCCATACGTGGCAACAAAAGCCGTTGGAATGTCTGCAACACCACGCTCAACGGTAAAGCCGTTGGCTTCAGCATAATCGGCCAGCAGTTTCGCTGATTGATTTTCCTGAAAGGCAGTTTCGGCATATGCCCAGATTTTGTTGCTGGTTTCAATCATGGCAGGTGCCTGGCTGTCAACCGATTGGGTAACTGCCTTTTTGTTGGGCGATACTTTTTGTGCCTGCGCATGCGTGGAGAAATTAAACAGGATTATAAACAAGGTGTAAAGAATGGGGCGCATGGTAATTTTGGTTGGTTATGAAATTCCTTTTGGTTTTCCTATTTAAAGATTTTTAAGCAATTGCGGGAGAACAATTTTTTGAAAGCCGAGTTTTTCTTGATGGGAATTTGAACGCCACGGTAATGTTTACTGTTTCGTAACGACAAATCGGCCATGATTAAAGGTATTTTGACTGGGTTTGCTGTAATGTTGTGGCTTTACGGTTTTGCTCAGGATAAGGCAACACTGAGCGGCTATGTTCGCGATGCCTCCAATGGAGAGGCCCTGATCGGGGCCAGCGTTTATGTGCGCAGCATAAATGCAGGTGCGGTGACCAACGTCTATGGGTTCTATTCACTTACTGTACCTGCCGGTTCGTATGATGTGGAGTTTTCGTACGTAGGGTACGCCCGAACCGAGCGTGCTGTTTCACTTTTGCAAAATCAGCGGTTGGATGTAGAATTGGTTTCGGAACGGCAGCAATTGCAGGATGTGGTCGTAACAGCTACATCAGACCAGACCCCGGTGAAAACCGTGGAGATGAGTGTGAACAAGGTGGATATGAACACCATCGCCCGCATGCCAGCGTTTTTAGGTGAAGTAGATGTAATCCGGAGTATCCAGCAATTGCCCGGGGTGGCTACCGTTGGCGAGGGCGCTGCCGGATTTAATGTGCGCGGAGGGAATGTGGGTCAGAATTTAATTCTCCTGGATGAAGCTTCAGTTTACAACGCATCGCACATGCTGGGGTTCTTCTCTGTTTTTAATCCCGATGCGGTTAAAGATGTACAACTTTACAAGGGAGCAATTCCTGTACAGTTTGGAGGCAGAATATCTTCTTTACTGGACGTTCGGATGAAAGAAGGCAATGTAAAAGAATTTGAAGCAAACGGTGGTGTTGGAACAATATTCAGCCGGCTGGCGGTGGAAGGGCCGATGCTTAATAACCGGGGTTCGTTTATCGTGGCGGGCAGGCGCTCGTACATCGACATCCTGGCCAGGCCTTTTGTGGATGTACTTCGCGATGGTGCCCGTCTGAACTTTTACGATGTTACCGGCAAACTCAACTACAATATCAACGATCGAAACCGTGTGTTCCTGTCGGGGTACTCAGGCCGCGACATCTTTTTCTTTGATAAGCAGCAGGGTTTTTCATGGGGAAACAATACAGCTACCCTTCGATGGAATTCAATTATCAACGACCGCCTTTTTGCCAACTTTTCAGGCATCTACAGCAAGTACGATTACAACCTCCAATTTGGAGAAGATGACAGGGATTACTTTAAGTGGCAATCGTCTATAACTAACTACACCGTTAAGCCGGGCTTCAGTTATTTCATCAACGCCAACAATGAAATAGCCTTTGGCGGAGAAGCCAACTACTATGCGTTTGAACCGGCAAATGCAAAGGGGGCCTCCAACGGTGAGGAAGTGAATATCAGCCTGGCAAAGAAGTACAACCTGGAGGCTGCCGTTTATCTCGGCAACAACCTGCGCATTACGGACCGGTTGTCGGTTGAGTATGGTTTGCGGTATTCCCATTTCTGGGGATTTGGTCCCGGTTCACAATACCGGTATAACGATACTGTGCCCGGTGTGCGCAGAACCCCGGTTGAAGAGATTGCATACCGCAAAGGAGAAGTAATGGCCACTTATGGAAATCTGGAACCGCGCTTTGCACTGAATTATCAACTGAATCCGGTAAGTTCCATCAAAGCAAGCTACATGCGGCTGGCGCAATACCTCCACTTAATTTCAAACACAACGGCATCAAATCCATTGGATGTATGGACGCCAACATCAAACAATATTAAACCCGAAGTAGGCCAGCAGGCAGCACTGGGGTATTTCCGTATGCTTGGCAGGGAGAATGCGTATGAGTTTTCGATGGAAACCTATTTCCGCACCGCTGCCAACCAGATTGATTATATTGATGGGGCCGACCTGCTCATAAACGAATTCCTTGAAGGTGATTTGCTTTCAGGGAAAGGCCGCGCGTATGGACTTGAGTTATTCCTGCAAAAAAAGAAGGGCCGCTTAACCGGTTGGTTTGCCTACACGCTCAGCCGCAGTGAACTAAAGGTTGAAGGAATTAATAAAGGCAATTGGTACCCGGCACGTTTCGACCAGACGCACAACCTGAAGGTTACAGGCTTCTATGAGTTGAACAAGCGCTGGTCAGTTTCGGCTAATTTTACACTGCTATCGGGCACACCTACTACGTTTCCCACATCCCGATATGTAATTCAGAATATTCTGATTCCATACAATGCAGCTGAAACCCGGAATAATGTGCGCATCCCGGTATTTCACCGGTTGGATATTTCAGCCCGGCTGGAAGGCAGAGAGGTTAAGCGCAATGGCAAGGCCAGGAAGAATACCGACTACTGGGTATTTGGGTTGTACAATGTATATGCGCGCAAAAATCCGTTCTCTATTTATTTTTCGCAGGAAGACGCACGTTACCCCGCAGGCACACCCATACCGAGCCAGGCCCGGCAGTTATCGGTAATCGGTACGGTTATCCCTGCAATATCCTACAACTTTCATTTTTAGGAATATGAAGAAGCTAAGAAATACATTCAGCACAATCAGCATCCTGGCAGGTATGTGGACTATAGTAGCCTGCGATGTTGAAATTTTTCCAACTCTTCCGGATGCAGAACCTGTACTGGTAGTAGATGCCTGGATTACTAACAAAGAGGAACCGCAGGTTGTGCGCCTCATGCGAACACAACCGTACTTCGAAAACACGTTACCACCGGGTGTTACCGGTGCAACGGTGCAGATTGAAGGTAACGATGGGAGTACCTACACATTTACTGAAAGTCCGGATGAAGATGGCGTGTACATCTGGACACCTCCACCAGGCGATCCCTTTGGCCAAACCGGTGTAACCTATACCTTGCGCGTAACCACCGGGGCAGAGGTGTTTGAAGCCACTGCCCGCATGGGGCGTGTGCCACCTGTGGACAGCATAACTTTTCGTATTGAAAAAGGAAATGACCTGGTGGATGACCTCTACCTGGCCGAATTCTGGGCTGTTGACCCGCTTGAGCCTGGCGATACCTATTGGATCAAGGCCTTTAAAAATGGTACGCTGCTCAACAAGCCATCGGAAATATCCCTTGCGTATGATGCCGGGTTCAGCAGGGGTGGGAATTTCAGCGGCATCACCTTCATTGCACCTATCCGAAGGTCCATCAATCCGTTTGATGTGGATGCAGACAATCGCCTGCTGTCACCCTATGTGATAGGCGATTCGGTGCACGTGGAAATTCATTCCCTCACGGAAGCTTCTTTTGATTTTCTCAACCAGGTAATTATCCAAACCGATCGGCCAGGAGGATTTTCTGAATTATTCTCTACACCATTGGCCAATGTTTCGAGTAACCTTGTTAACAGCAGTCCGGGTAACCGCAAGGTGGTGGGATTTTTTAATGTAGCTGCCGTTTCCGGATTAGGCCGCAGGTTCAATAGCCTGGATGAAGTGAGTAATAAGTAAAATGGTTAACAGAAGGAAGCCTGATTATTCCACCATCGGTTCAAGGTCTTCCAAAATGGCTACTTTAAGGCAGGTTAATTGTTGCTTCAAACCATTACCAGAAGGTAAAATTTTCGGGTCCGATCAGACAATAGTTGGTTGATATTGAAAAATCTGCCTGCAAAGATTAATGACTTAGGTAAAGGGAACCGTAATCAGGCCCCGACTTAGTTAACATGTAATCAATGTGTTGTCCATATACTGCAGGTGGTTTGTTTCAATTCAATTTGGTTTCTTAATTTAGCCCGTTGTAGGCGGTCAGTTGTGGACCAGGCGGGGCGTATCATTCCGCTGTTCTTGCATTTTCAATCCTCCTACCGCACTCTTTAATAAACAAAACGATGTCATATTTAC
>JBKBOE010000051.1:0-21381 GCA_046294915.1 Cyclobacteriaceae bacterium
TCCGCGCTTATCAGGTTTCCGCTGAGCAGCAGTTCGCGGGCTTTGCCGTCACCGATTTTCCGGATTAGGAACACCATAACCAGGGCCGGGATGAAACCTATTTTTACCTCGGTATACCCGAACGTTGCCTCCGGAACACTGAAACAGAAATCGCACACGGTGGCCAGGCCGCACCCTCCCGCCAGTGCGGGCCCTTGAACTTGCGCAATAACCGGTTTTGTAAGCGTATAAATTCTGGTATACAGCGTTTTCAGGTTGTTTGAGTCGCTGAGGTTTTCTTCCAATGAATTTCGCTTCAGTTGCTGCAGATAGGCCAGGTCGGCCCCGGCACAAAATGCCTCGCCAGCCGATTTGAGGATGATCACTTTAACCCGGTCATCTCGCCCGGTCTCCTCCAGGCAATCAGTAAGCTCCTTCACCAACTCGGCATTCAGCGCGTTTCGCTTTTCAGGGCGATTGAGCGTAATGAGGGCGATGCGGTTTGAAACGGTGTACAGTAAGGTATTCATAACATAATTCGGTTTACAAATGCACCCGCGTGCATAACGGAATGAATTCTTAAAGAACGCGAATTTGCTTCATTCATCAATCCTTCGGCAACCTGTTTGGAATTGCTGCTGTCCAGAATAATGGTGGATGCAGTAAGGTTTCCAAGCTCAGCGAGTGACTGGATGGCATTTTTGCTGATGATCAGGTAATCAATGGACAATTTTTGGGGTAGCGCTACACCCTTACGTACCACTGCAATAGTCAGCTTGTTCCACCGGCAAATGGTTGTATAAGGTATGGGTACTGCCAGTTTGGATGAATCGTTTACGGTGGTGTTATGGATTCCGCTGATCAGCCGGTTTGGCCTGATGTGAAAACGTATTCGCTCGGTGTTGTTGATCAGCCCTGTGTCGGCATAAAAGTGCGATTGCCCATTATGTGAAAATTCAAATGCACTGAATCCGGTAACATCATAAACAACCAGCTTTGCCGGTTTGATCTCAGCGAAATAATGATGCCATTGCGTTGCGCCAAATGCAAATACACATACGGATGCAGCAACCAGAAAGTGAAATTTGCGGTGTTGCAGCAAGAGCACACTAAATACCACAAGCAGAATAAGCAGCCAGCATTGAAGGGTTGTTAGGTATACATTCTCAATCAGACTAAACGGCAGTTGTTCTACCGTAAATACCAGGTAGTTTAACCCTTTAATAAGCCAGGTTAGCACAAATCCAATGGCTGATGCCAGCACGGTAAGGTAACTGCCCGCCAATAATAAGATGCCCGTAATCAGGATAGCGATAGCTCCGGGTATAACGAACAGGTTTGAGAACAGGAAGTAAACCGGAAACTGGTGAAAGTACAGCATGCCCACAGCGAAAGTGGCCAATTGAGCAGCTATTGAAACACAGGTAATTTGCCACACGTTATCCAGGAAAATGTTTTCAGTACTCCACAGGCGGTATATTTTGGGCTGCAGATAGACAATGCCGATAACCGCAAGGTACGAAAGCTGAAATCCCACCGACATAATCAGGTAAGGATTTACCAGCAGCAACACAAAGGCAGAAACTGCCAGAATATTGTAAATGTTGGTTCTGTAATTCAGCGGCCGTGCCAGCGCCACAAATGAAAACATGGTAACGGCACGAAGCACAGAAGGAGAGAAGCCGGTAATCAGTGCATACCCCCACAGCAGAAGAATACTTACAAAAGCCAATACCCATTTTCCCTTTCTTGTGCTGGTTAGCGGTCGAAACAAAAAAAGGATAATTCCATATATAATACCCACATGCAAACCGCTAACGGCCAGCACATGCATGGCCCCTGAGGCAGCATAGGCCTGGGTGAGGTCGTTGTCGAGCCCTTCTTTTACACCAAGAATCAATGCCGATGCAATGGCTTGTTGTTGTGGTCCGTCAATATGGGTGTTTATTACGCTTTGCGCATGGTTGCGGATGGCGTAGGCGGCAGAAAGAAGGGCATTGCCCTTTTGTGATGTGAGGAGCTGAACCCGTTCAGCGTGTACAAAATGCTGATGATAAATATTTTTAAAACTCAGGAAACGCCTGTAATCAAACTCGCCAGGGTTTGATGGTGGATCCAATTCCTTTGGCGAGCCTTTAATCAGCAATACATCGCCATAACCATAGGGTATCTCGAAGTCGGCTTTGGCAAAATACAGGTGTACACTGCCTTTGGTTTTTCTCCATTCACCGGAATCTGATCGGGCAGCCAGTATACGGCCGGTCTGTTTCCATGAGTTGGCTTTTTCCTCGGCTGGCTCCGTGAGTAGAACCTTGTAGTAAGCAATTGGCTGCGCGGTGTGCATGAGGTGAGTCTTATCCCGTACATCCGTATGGTAAAGGAGGTTAAGGTACCCGGCCAGGAAAATGGCTGCCAAACCCGTAAGCCCCGGGTTAACCTTACGCCATCGTGAAAGAAGAAAGTATAGAACCACCAGGGTAATCAGGCCGGTTGCTGCCTGAACTTCCGTGAACAGGTGCGGACGATAGATGCCCGTAAGGATGCCCGCGATAAAGAATAAGGCAATTCTCACAAAGGCATAAGGCACCCATTGGAACATGGTGATAAGTTAACGAAAATGAATGGAAGGAGATGACGCAGTAAGCCGTAGCCAAAATCAGGTTTTGGTTTTGGTGCCTGCTGCATAGGCCTCGATGATATCGCGTACCAGTCTGTGGCGGATCACATCCTGTTGGGTGAGTTCTACAAACCCGATACCCTTTACATTGTGAAGCAGTCGCACGGCCTCATTAAGTCCTGAAGATTGCCTGGAGGGCAGGTCAACCTGAGAGGTATCACCCGTTACAATCATCTTGGAGTCTGGCCCCATGCGGGTGAGAAACATCTTCATTTGCATGGGGGTTGTATTTTGAGCCTCATCCAGCAGGATGAAGGCATTATTGAGCGTGCGGCCGCGCATGTATGCCAGCGGAGCGATCTCAATGATTTCGCGCTCCATATAATACTGCAGCTTTTCGAACGGAATCATGTCGTTGAGGGCATCGTAGATGGGCCTCAGGTAGGGATCAATTTTTTCTTTCAGGTCGCCCGGCAAAAATCCGAGATTCTCACCGGCTTCTACCGCGGGCCGGGTAATAATAATTTTCTTCACCTGTTTGTTCTTCAGGGCTTTGACAGCAAAAGCAACCGAGATGTAGGTTTTACCGGTTCCGGCAGGGCCCAGGGCAAAAACAAGGTCATTGTCCTTTACCAGTTGAACCAGCTTCTGCTGGTTAGGAGTTTTGGGTTTAATAGGAAGACCCTTTGTGCCGTAAAGAATAACCTGGTCATCGGGTGAGGTTATACCATTGGCAACCATGTCCTTTTCACTGAACACGTACGACTTCACATCTTCTTCGCGTATGCTGCCGTATTTATGGTAATGATGAATGAGTGCATTCAGAATATCGTCAATCTGCACGACTTCTGACGTGCTGCCTTTTATTAAAATCTGGTTGCCGCGTGACACAATGCGGCTTTTAGGAAAGGCCGTTGCCAGCGAAAGAATGTTTTTGTCTTCTACCCCCAGAAAATCAATCAGGGAAATGTTTTCGAGTGTAACTACTTTTTCGATCAAACCGGAACAGCGAAATTAAGGTGCAGTAAAATTGCGTACTTTTACGCACCACAAAAATACAAAAGAACACCGGGAGCATCAACATGGCCATTGTTACCCTGCTAACCGATTCAGGCGAGAGCGACCATTATGTGGCGGCCATCAAAGCCCGGATTCTGAGCACCAATCCGGGCATCCGATTGGTCGATATCACACACCACCTTCCCCCGTTTGATATTGCCCATGCTGCCTTTGTTCTTCGTTCTGTTTTCCGCGATTTCCCAAAAGGCACCGTTCACCTGGTTGGAGTCAACTCTATTGGCACCGAAAAGGATAAACCCATTGCCCTTCAACTGGAGGATCACTTTTTTGTAGGGACTGACAACGGATTATTCGGCCTGGTGAGTGAAAAACCCCACCAAAACCTGGTTGAATTAAATTCCATCAACACCATTGATACCACCTTTCCGGAACGCGACATCTTTGCACCCGCTGCCGCACGCCTTGCCAGTGGTGTGGCGCTGGCAAGTCTGGGCAAACCCATGCCTGTATTTAAGAAAATGATCGACCGGCTGGTAAAAGCAACCAAAAAACAGATTACCGGCAGTGTTATTCATATCGATAATTTCGGCAACCTCATTACCAACATCCCCAAGGATGCATTTGATATCCTCAGCAAAGACAAAGTGTATACCGTACAGGTGGGTTCGGAGAAGTTCAGGAAGATTCACACCCGGTATTTTCAGGCCGATGAAGGCGAATGTTTCCTTTTGTTTAATTCGTTAGGTTTGCTCGAAATTGGTATTTACATGGGTAACGCAGCCGAGTTGCTGGGCCTTGAATACGGCAGCACCATAACCATTACGTTCGATTGAATAAATCCGTGTTCTATGATTATACGAATTGTGCGTATGCATTTTACCGAGGCGGGTGTTGATGAGTTTCTGGAAATCTTCAATGCCAGCAAACAAGCCATTCGTAACTTCGAAGGCTGCACACACCTTGAATTATTGAAGGATGCGGAAGACCAAAATACGTTTACAACCCTGAGTTACTGGAGGGATGAAGCTTGTCTTGAGGCCTATCGAAAATCGGAGTTATTTGCCAGCGTGTGGGGGAGGGTGAAGACGTTGTTCGCAGAGCGCTCGCAGGCATTTTCGCTGGAGAAATTTATTGAACTGAGTTAACCCCAACGATACCGGTCAGCAAGTACTTGGTGTGCTGAAGTTTTCGATTAAATTTGCTGCCCCAATCTATGCCCGGGTGGCGGAATTGGTAGACGCGTTGGTCTCAAACACCAATGGTAGCAATACTGTGCCGGTTCGACTCCGGCCCCGGGTACAAACTTCCAACAGGCCTCACCATTCATGCTGTTAAAGCAACTCCTTCCCCAGTTCGATTCTTCCCTGCTTGAGTTTATTGAAAAAGTAGGGAATGAAGTAACGTTTCATGAAGATGAATTGCTGATTCGTCCAGGCCAGTATTTTAAAAATTCATTTATCATCCTGGAAGGGAGGGTAAAACTTTATCGGGAGGGTGAGAATGGCGAAGAGTTTTTCCTTTATTACCTGGAGCCGGGTAATGCGTGTGCTCTCTCCATGATTTGCGCCACAAAAAATGAGGCAAGTGCTATTAAGGCTAAGGCGGTAAGCTTTGTCAGGGCGTTGGCTATACCCCTGCAGCACATGGATGCCCTGATGCGCGATCACCGCAACTGGTATTACTTCGTGCTGGAAACGTACCGTGCGCGTTTTGAGGAGCTGCTCACGGTAATTGATCAGATTGCCTTTCACTCCATGGACGAGAAACTGGAGTTTTATCTGAAACGCCAGTTTGAAACAATGGGTAGTCCGCTCACCGTTACCCATCAGCAAATAGCCGATGACCTCAACTCCTCACGCGAGGTGATTTCCCGCCTGCTTAAAAAACTTGAAAATCAAAATCGGGTTATCGTTTCGCGCAACACAATTACCAACATCAATCTGTAACCCGGATCACATACGGCTAACCGGATAATTGGTGATCTTTGCAGAATAAAATTTTTCTGCCGCACATCATGGAAAAACTGGAACTCCTTGGCTACCTCGCATCTGCATTAATTGGTGTTTCTCTTGGTCTTATCGGGGGCGGAGGATCGATTTTAACTGTACCTGTGCTGGTTTACCTGTTTGCCATCGAACCTGTACTGGCAACAGCATACTCGTTATTTATTGTCGGAGTAACCGCTTTGGTAGGAGGTATCCGTAGTACATTTACTAAACAGGTTGACTTTCGTACTGCAGTAGTTTTTGCCATTCCTTCGTTTATTGCCGTTTACCTTACGCGCAGGTTTATCATACCGGCCATTCCGGAAGTGCTTTTTAATGTGGGTTCGTTCATCGTTACCCGCGATGTGGGTATTATGGTATTTTTTGCCATCATCATGCTCGCTGCTGCCTACAGCATGATACGGGATAAACATCAGGAAGAAAAGGAATCGGCCATTCGTTACAACTACCCGTTGATAGCGCTGGAAGGAACGGTTGTTGGTGTATTGACCGGTATTGTGGGGGCCGGAGGCGGCTTTCTGATTATACCTGCGCTGGTGCTGCTGGCCAGACTCCCGATGAAAAAAGCGGTGGGCACCTCGCTGTTGATTATTGCGGCTAAATCGCTGATTGGTTTTTTGGGCGATGTGGGTTCGGGGCAAATCATCAATTTCTATTTTCTGTTCATCGTTTCGGCTATAGCCATTGCGGGTATTTTTGCCGGCATCTACCTGTCGCGTTTTATTTCCGGTAACAGCCTGAAAAAGGGGTTTGGCTGGTTTGTGGTGGTGATGGCCATTGCGATTCTTTTCAGCGAATTTTACGGGGGGTGACAAAAATCACGGATTTCAGCCCGTCTGATATGCCATCTTTGCATCATTATAAATCAACATATAACAATGAAAGTTGAACAAATCTACACCGGCTGCCTTGCACAGGGTGCTTATTACATTGAATCGGATGGTGAAGCCGTCATTATTGATCCGCTGCGTGAAACCAGTCCGTACATTGAAAAGGCCGAAAGGAACGGAGCAAAAATCAAGTATATACTCGAAACCCATTTTCATGCGGATTTTGTGTCGGGTCATATTGACCTTGCCGCAAAAACCGGAGCCACAATTGTTTACGGCCCTACCGCCAAACCCGCTTTCAAAGCACACATTGCTGCCGATGGTGAAGAATTACAAGTTGGTAAGCTTACCATTAAGGTGCTTCATACCCCAGGTCATACCATGGAGTCAACCACGTATTTGCTGAAAGATGAAACCGGTAAAGATTACGCCATCTTCAGTGGCGACACGTTGTTTTTGGGCGATGTTGGCCGGCCCGACCTGGCACAGAAAGCAGCACACATGACACAGGAACAACTGGCCGGTTTGTTATTCGATTCGCTGCGTACCAAAATTATGCCGCTGGCCGATGACGTAATGGTGTACCCCGCACATGGCGCAGGCTCGGCCTGTGGCAAAAACATGATGAAAGAAACCGTTGACACGCTGGGCAATCAGAAAAAAGTGAACTATGCCCTTCGCGCCAACATGACACGCGAAGAATTTATAAAAGAAGTTACCGATGGCCTGCTCCCGCCTCCGGCTTACTTCCCTGAAAACGTTAGGTTGAACAAAGAAGGCTACCAGAATATTGACAATGTGCTGGAAAAAGGAACCCGTGCACTCACGTGCGAAGAATTTGAGGCGGCAGCAAACGAAACCGGTGCACTCATACTCGATACGCGGCACGAACAGGTTTTTGCAAAAGGATTTGTGCCCAACTCCATCAACATTAGCCTGGACGGAAACTTTGCACCGTGGGCCGGTACGCTTATTCCAGGCGTGACTCATCCTATCCTGATTATTGCTGAACCCGGCAGAGAAGAAGAAGCGGTTACAAGGCTTGCGCGGGTAGGTTACGATAATACGCTGGGTTACTTAAAGGGCGGACTGGAAGCCTGGAAAAAGGCCGGCAAGAATGTCGATACCGTTGAGTCAATACCGGCAGCAGAATTTGTTCAGCGTACGAAGACCACTCCGGTAAAAGTAATTGATGTGCGAAAGCCTGGCGAATACAATGCCGAACACATGGAAGGCGCAATCAACATACCATTGGAATACCTGAATGATCATTT
Source organism: Cyclobacteriaceae bacterium (assembly GCA_046294915.1). Classification (GTDB taxonomy): domain Bacteria; phylum Bacteroidota; class Bacteroidia; order Cytophagales; family Cyclobacteriaceae; genus UBA2336. Next base: position 7,727 of record JBKBOE010000051.1, read on the forward strand.
GGCGGAAATACCAAAGAATGAAACCATCTACATTCATTGTGCCGGTGGGTACCGGTCAATGACGGCCACGTCTATTTTAAAAGCCCGCGGATGGGATAACCTGGTAGATATTGCCGGTGGTTTTAAAGCCATGGCTGCTGCGGGCATCCCAAAAACCGACTACACCTGCACAACATCAGCCAAGGTGTAAAGTGCGGGTAACGATACTGTATAACTATCAATCTATTAACTAATAACTAAATTATGTTCGGACTATTTTCACGTACTAAAAACTATGAAGAAATCAGTGCTTCGGAAGCAGCACAACGGATTGAAAACGACAAATCCCTGGGCATCCTCGATGTAAGAACCCAGGGCGAATTTCGCAGCGGGTACATACCCAAAGCAATTCATGCCGATATTTCATCTTCTTCTTTTATGCAAAAGATAACACAGCTTGATAAAAGCAAAACCTGGCTGGTATATTGCCTCAGCGGGGGGCGCAGCGCACGAGCGTGTTCTGTAATGGCTGAACACGGCTTTAAAACCATTAACATGCGGGGCGGCATCAGCAGTTGGAGTGGAAAGGTGGTAAAGTAATCTTTTTGTATTTTTGAAGCCTTAACCCCATCATCATGCAAATCGGAAAACATAAAGTTGTCTCCATTCACTACACACTTACAGATAACGGTGGCAAAACACTTGATTCCAGCGCAGGTCGCGATCCACTCTTATACATTCAGGGAATGGGTAACCTGATCCCCGGAATGGAAGAAGGCCTGGAAGGAAGAAGTAAAGGCGATAAACTTCAGATAAAAGTAAGCCCCGAAAAAGGGTATGGTGTACGCGATGAGCAATTGCTGCAAAAAGTTCCGCGCTCAGCGTTTGGCAACCAGGAGGTACGCAAGGGTATGCAGTTTCGTGCCGAGACCGGTGCCGGACCCCAGGTGGTAACCGTAACCGAAGTAGGACTTGAAACCGTTACGGTTGATGGCAATCATCCGCTGGCAGGTGTGGAACTGAATTTTGATGTGGAAGTGGTGGACGTTCGTGCAGCAACAGCCGATGAAATTGCCCACGGACATGTGCACGGCCCGGGCGGGCATCATCATTAAACTGAATGTTTGTAAGGCAACTTTATGTAGGCTGCACGGTGTTCGCCATCGCTTTGACTCCTTACTTTCTCAGAATTTTTTCCATAGGCCTGCCTTTGGCTAACTCATCAATCAACTTATCCAGGTAACGGATTTGCTGCATCAGTTTATCTTTAATTTCTTCTACGCGATAACCGCAAATTACTCCGGTGATCTTTGAAACACCGGGGTTTATCTGCGGGGCCTGTTTGAAAAAAGTCTCAAAGTCAGTCTCTTTGTCTAAATGCTGGTACAAAGCTTTCCGGGAGTACCCGGTAAGCCAGCAAATGATTTCATCCACCTCGGCTTTTGTGCGCCCTTTCTTCTCGGCTTTTGTAACGTAATGCGGGTAAACACGGGCGAGGGGCATTCGGTAGATTTTTGTATGGTCCATAAGGTATTGTATTCAACGGTACTCAGTTTGCGATTAATTCATACAGTTTATCGGGCTGGCTTTCAGATTTCATTTTTTCACTTACCGCAATGGCGTTGTTTTTATACAACGTATTGCCCATAAGATCGAGCAACCTCTGTTCAAAAGTTTTTTCATTTAGCTTTCGGATGGGTATGCCTCTTGGCCCCAGGTGTAAATCCGAAAGGGTACGGCTCCAAAAGAACTGATCAAAGATGTGAGGAATAATTAAACCGGGGCAACCATATTTTAAGGCTGTGTGTGTAGTGCCTGAGCCGCCATGATGAATAACGGCATACGTTCTCGGGAAAATCCAGTCGTAAGGAATATTGTTTACGTAAAAAATATTTTCGGGTCTTTCCTCAATTTCCTCCAGTCCTCCCCACGAGGTGTTAATAATTGCCCTTACGTTATGCTTCTTCAATACATTAACAATAAGGCGAGTTTTTTCTGCAGGGTTTGAATTCGACATGCTCCCAAAACTGATAAAAACCAGTTTATCGGTTTTTTCTAAAAACGCCAGTAACTCTTTGCCCGGTTGCCAGTGTATGGCCTTGTCCAGTTCATAATAGCCAACCACTTTTGCCGGCTCAGGCCAGTACGCGGGCCTTGGGAAAAGTGTGGGTGAAATGGTATAGAGTGTTTTTTCGGTTTGAAGCATTGCTTTTCGGATGGACGATACCGTAACGGTTGAACTGTTGCTTGCGTGGTATTTCCTGGAAATTCTTTTCAGTGCAATAGCTTTTATGGTGTTGGTAATCCACGAGCTTAGCCTGTTGAGAAACTTCCCGTAATCACCTCCTAATGCAGTAAGGTGGTTAACCGGGTGAGCCATCAACGGCACCGGACTCACCATAATTGACTTGCCGTGATTTGCCATACCCCAAATCAGGGCATAGTTGCACTTTGGATGATAGATGATCCGGTCAGCGTTTTCTTCCTGTTGAATGCGGTGTTGAAGGGCCATCATTTCTCCTGATAGTTTTAATCCGGCTCTCGCCATCTGCACCAGCGCCCCAAAGCGTTTGACTAGGGAACCATGTCCTCCCATGTATGTTTTCCCTTCTTTGCTGGTAAGTACATTAAGAAATTCCTTGCCAAATCCGGTAAAGTGCAACCCCATGCCCTCTACGGTTTCACGGAATTGCTCAGGAAAAACACAGCGCACATCCCACTTTCTGCTTTTCAGAATCTGTGCGATGGCTAAGAACGGTTCAATGTCTCCCCGTGTACCTATAGAAAAAAGAATTGCCTTCATTAGTAAACTTGCCGGTTTCGGGTTAAGTACAGCATAACGATTGAATGGACATCTGTTTTCTTGCCATTTTGGTTCAGGAGTTCCGGTAACTAAAAGCGTTAAATGCCGGTATAGGTAAAAGGGGTAATCTCACGCAGGCGTTGCTTTACGGCATCACTAACCTTTAGGGTATTGATGAACGCTTCAAATTCCTTACGGCCGGGCTTGGTGTTGTTTCGTGTAAGTTCTTTCAATGCTTCATATGGATTGGGGTAGCCTTCCTTGCGCAGAATGGTTTGAATAGCTTCGGCTACCACTACCCAGTTTTTTTCCAGGTCGTTGTCAATAGCTTCTTTATTCAATTCCAGTTTTTCCAGGCCGCGTTGCACCGAAGCGATAGCCAGCCAGGTATGGGCCAGTGGTACGCCCAGGTTTCGCAACACGGTACTGTCGGTGAGGTCGCGTTGCAGGCGGGAGATTGGTAACTTGGCAGCGAGGTGTTCGAACAAGGCATTTGCCAATCCCAGGTTGCCTTCGGCATTTTCAAAATCAATGGGATTTACTTTGTGAGGCATGGCCGAAGAGCCCACCTCATCTTTACGGATCTTCTGCAGAAAATATTCCATCGAAATGTACTGCCACATATCGCGGCAGAAGTCGATGAGGATGGTGTTGATGCGCTTCAGGTTATCGCACAAGGCGGCCAGGTTATCGTAATGCTCAATTTGTGTGGTGGGTTCGCTGCGCACCAGGCCGAGTTGTTTCGAAACAAACGTGTTGGCAAAGTGCCCCCAGTTAATTTCGGGATAGGCGGCATGGTGCGCATTGAGGTTACCGGTGGCTCCACCAAACTTGGCTGTGTGCGGAATGGTTTTGAGCAAATCAACCTGGCGGTTCATGCGCTCAATAAATACATAAAGTTCCTTGCCCAATCGCGTTGGCGATGCCGGCTGCCCGTGGGTGCGGGCCAGCATGGGAACGTCCTTCCATTGAACTGATAAAGCGGTGAGTTTACCTGCCAGTTGCTGAATAGCCGGAAGGTATTCGTTTTCAGTAAACGCTTTCAGTGAAAGGGGTATGGCCGTATTGTTAATATCCTGCGAAGTAAGGCCAAAGTGAATAAATTCTTTATGCTTACCCAGATTCAGGGCTTCCAGTTTTTCTTTCAGGAAATATTCAACAGCCTTAACATCGTGATTGGTGGTTTTTTCTATTGCCTTAATAGCTTGCGCATCGGCTTCCGAAAACCGTTGGTACAGGTTACGCAGGGTTTCCTCCATGGTTTTTGGAACATCGGCCAATTCGGGCAGTGCATAGGTAAGCGCAATAAAATACTCTACTTCTACCCATACACGGTAGCGCATTAAACCGTATTCGCTGAAGTAGGGCGCCAGGGTTTGGGTGATGTTGAAATAACGCCCGTCAACCGGTGAAATAGCAGTAAGGGGTGTAAGCTGCACAACAGGTTATTAAGGTGTAAAAATAACAAAACTATGCGGTTATCTTTTACGTTAGTGGTGTTCATCAACCCGCCAATTTGAATAGATTTGCCGCCATGTTTTTTCTACGTGCCTTCTTAGTTTTTGTAGCCCTGTTTCCGCTTACCCTTATTGCCCAGCATAAGCAAGGCACTCCATATCATGCCGGGCGTGCCCGCGATGCCGTTGTGGTTGACGGTATTCTACAGGAAGAAACCTGGCGAAAAGCTAATGTGGCTACCGGATTCTGGATGAGCAAACCATACGACTCAGTTCCTCCCGTAAATCAAACAACGGTGCGCATAGCGTTTGATGACCACCACCTTTACATTGCATTTGAGTGTTTTGATGACGGCCAGGAGCCGGTGGTACAATCCCTTCGGAGAGATTTTGATTTTCGCTTCAATGATAATGTTGGCTTTTATTTCGACCCGTACAACGATTATACCAATGGGTTTTACTTTAACATTTCACCCTATGGCGTTCAGCGCGAAGGCCTGATGGCCAATGGCGGTGCCGAGCCCGAAAGTTTTTCGCCATTCTGGGATAACAAATGGTACAGTGCCGTAATCCGCACCGATACCGCGTGGGTAGCTGAATTAGCTATTCCGCTTAAATCCATACGGTACAACCGGGGTGAGTGGAACTTTAATGTGCTGCGCAACGATTTGGAGCGCAATCAGGTTTCCAGCTGGATTGCCACACCGGTTCAATACCTGCCCGCTTCATTTGCCTGGAGCGGCAAACTGATATGGGATGATGAATTACCCAAGCCCGGCACCAATGTGTCGCTTATCCCCTATATGGCGGGTTCATCGTTTACTGATAAAGAAAATAACCAGTCAGCGGAGCGCGAAGGACTGATTGGATTTGATGCTAAAGTGGGGTTAACGCCATCACTTAACCTAGACCTTACGGTTAACCCTGATTTTTCGCAGGTAGAGGTCGATCAACAGGTAATCAACCTCACCCGTTTTGAATTTAACTTTCCGGAACGCAGGCAGTTTTTTCTGGAGAACAGCGATTTGTTCGCCCAACCGGGTTTTCCGGATTCGCGACCGTTTTTTACCCGAAGGCTCGGCCTGGCCTCTGATACCTCAGGCCTGCTAAGGCGTGTTCCTATACTATATGGAGCCCGGGTAAGTGGTAAGCTCGGTGAAGACTGGCGCATCGGGGTGATGAACCTGCAGACCCAGGAAACCAGATCGCTGGGCCTGCCCGGGCAGAATTATACCATGGCTATTGTACAGCGCCAGATACTGGCCCGGTCTAATGTGGATTTCTTTTTTGTGAATAAACAATCGCTGGGCCTTGGCGATGAATATGATCCGGACAGGTTTTATCACGCCAGCCTTGTACGTGAAACCATTACCGGTACCGATACCCTGCGCAAACTAAACACCTATAACCGGGTGTTTGGGTTTGACTTTAACATTAATTCAAAAGACAACCGCTTTCGCGGAGATATTTACTATCACCAGTCCATTGACGATTTTAATACCACTGACCGGTATTCGGCAGGAACCTTTCTTGGCTACTTCAGTCGTAACCTTACGGTGATGGGAGCCGTACAGTTGCTGGGCAAAAATTATAATGCCGAAGCCGGCTTCGTTCCTAACCTTAATGTTTACCCCGGCTTTACAGGAAGTTTCATGCGCGCAGAGTACCTCACTTATCCGCAAAGCAAAATAGTGGCTAACCATGGACCATTTGCCGAAAGCAACTGGGGCTTTATTCCCGGGGGTAGAAATACCGATCAGAATTACAGTGCCGGGTATGTAGTTTCGTTTCTGAGTACCTCTTCGCTTTCGCTAAGTTTTCAGCACACCTACCAGTACCTTACCCAGGATTTTAACCCCATTGGTGGCGAACAGAATTACCTGGCCGGTGAAGCCTTTTCATGGAACCAGGTTCAGGGGCGTTACCAATCCGACAACCGAAAACTTTTTAACTACCAGATTGAAGGTATTGTTGGCGGATTTTATACCGGTGGAGGGTTTGTTACCAATGGCGAGGTGAATTACCGGTACCAGCCCTACGGCAGCCTGGGTGTCCGCTTCAGTTACAACCATGTTGACCTTACCGGTAATTATGGAAAAGCGCAACTGTTTTTAATCGGACCCCGGCTTGACTTAACCTTTACCGATAAACTGTTTCTCACCACGTTTGTTCAATACAACAACCTTGCCGATAACATGAATCTGAATGCGCGCTTTCAGTGGCGGTTCAAACCCGCTTCCGATTTTTTCATTGTGTACACCGAGAATTATCTGCCCCAACCCTTTGAGAGTAAAAACAGGGCGCTGGTGCTTAAGCTTACCTATTGGTTTAATTTGTAATCTGTACTCATAATCTTTTCCTGGGGATTATTGTAGATTTGCGGTTTAACAGTTTCAACGTGGCATTCGGTTTATTTAAAAAGACACCCAAAAAGGAAGAGATTGTACAGCATTACTTCAACCTGAAAGTCAAAAACATTATTCAGGAAACAAAAGATGCAATTACCATAGTGTTTGAGCAGCCTGCATCCGGTAAAATCAGGTATAATTCGGGCCAGTTTTTAACGCTTATACTTCCCATTGGCGGAAAGGAAATCCGCAGGGCGTATTCGCTGTGTTCATCGCCTTTTGTAGATGAGGATTTGGCGGTAACCGTTAAGCGGGTTGACAACGGACTGGTTAGCAACTGGCTGCCCGATAACCTGAAGGTGGGCGATACGCTGAAGGTAATGGAGCCCATGGGGCAGTTCACAACCGAGTACAGCAAAGACCGCAAGCGCCACCTTATTATGTTTGCCGGAGGATCGGGCATAACCCCGATGATGTCAATAATCAAAAGCATATTAACGCAGGAGCCGGAAAGCATTTGCTCGCTGATTTACTGCAACCGCGATATTGACAGCATTATTTTTAAAGATGAGTTGGCCAAATGGGTGACGAACTATGAAGGCAGGCTGCATGTCATCCACGTACTGGACAATGCACCGATGAACTGGCAAGGGTATTCGGGTTTGCTCAATCATGAAATGCTGCTTAAACTCTTCGAGCGCATTCCCAACTGGGGCATCGAGAAAACAACGTACCTAATGTGCGGCCCCGAAGGAATGATGAAAAATGTAGAGACCCTGCTTGCTCAACAAAATATTGACAAGGCCAAAATTTTTAAGGAGAGTTTTGTACAGGGCACTATTGATAAGGAGAAGAAACAGGAGGCAGAGGCACCTTCGGGCGAGCGGAAGGCGCGTGAAGTTACCATCCGCTACGATGGGCAGGAATATAAGATTATGGTAGAACCCGATCGTGCTATTCTCGAAACCGCACTCGACCAGGGAATTGATTTGCCGTATTCCTGCCAAAGCGGACTTTGTACTGCCTGCCGTGGTAAAGCGATATCCGGTAAAGTAAAGCTTGATGAAGAGGAGGGACTTTCACAGGCCGAACGTGATGCAGGCTACGTACTTACATGTGTAGGCCACCCCTTAACCGATGACGTAATAATTGAAATCGGTTAAACCGTGAAGAGCTGTAAATCCGAATAACGTTCAGCGTTAAATAGCTTTCGTATTTGTCACAGATTGTGGCTGGCTATTTATCTGTGTTTATCATCGAACTTCAGAAAAATCAAAACGTCAATTCATTTTTAATACCTGTTTAACCTTTATTACATTTAGCGTTTAACCCACACATTATGAAATTCCAATTCCTTGTTATTACCCTCGTTTTTAGCTCATGTATTGGTTTTGGCCAATCTCTTTACATGCCGATAGAGTTCCAAAAGGCCTATGAAAACGGTACCCGTAAAATGGATGGCTCCGTGTCATCAACCTATACCCAAAACCGCTCGGTATATAAAATCAAAGCCTCGGTTGATCCGTATAAAAAAATACTGAAAGGCGAGGCGGCAATAACCTATTACAACAACAACGTTGATACGGTTCGCAACCCGGTTTTCCACACCTATCACGATTATTACAAACCCACTTCGCGCAAATCCGGTTTCTTCAACCGCGGTGAAAATGCGTTTCTTGATCATCAGGGTGTGGTGATTTCAAAAATCCTGGTCGATGGTGAGGCGGTTGATTTACGCGATCAGGAACAGGCCTTTTATGGTGGCACCAACTATACCATCCGCCTTAAAAAACCATTGCCGCCCAAAGCTACAATGCAGTTAACCATCGAGTGGCATTACGAAATTCCGGGTAAAGGTTTTGAACGCAGTGGTGCTATTGACAGTACCAGCATGTTTATTGCTTACTGGTATCCCGAAATGGCTGTGCTGGATGACATTGACCTGTGGGATCGCATTGTGTACGATGCCGCTACCGAGTTTTACCACGACTACTCAGACTATGATGTGGAAATAACCGTACCTGATAATTTTATGGTGTGGGCTTCCGTAGCGCCATCCAATCCGCAGGAAGTTTACTCCACAACCCTTCAGCAGCGCATTACCCAGGCCCGCAGCAGTAAAACGCCTGTAACGATTTATGGCGAAACCGATTTCCGCAAATCAGCCTCCGGCACAAAAACATGGAAATTCACGGCCAATGATTTTCCTGATTTTGCTTTTGCCTTGAGCGACCACTTCCGGTGGGATGCCCGAAGCTACTCCGATGCCATGGGCGAATACTTTATTAATGTAGCTTATCCGGTTAACCATCCTGAATTTGGTGCTGTACTTGAGGCAATCGACAAGTCACTCCAGGTTTTTCATACCAAGTTCCCGGTTTATCCTTTTCCGTATAAGCACTTTACCATTTTTAACGGTTTGCAGGGAGGAGGCATGGAATTTCCGGGAATGGCCAACGACCAGGAGATTTCCGGTGCGATGATGGAACAATGGACGGGCCGGAAAATAAGCGATGCTGATGCCCAGCTTGGCCTGACCCTTCACGAGATGTGCCACATGTATTTTCCATTTATGATGGGAATTAACGAAAAGAAATACGCCTGGATGGACGAAGGCTTTGCCAGTTTTTCGGATTACTTTATTGAACAGCTGTTTGGCCCCGGTAACTGGGATCAACCCTACCTCGGTTCACAGCGCGTATTACCCATAATGGTGCCCACCCATGTTGCTGAAGGCAGCGGACTGAACTCGTATACCATTGGCTCGCAATCGTATATCTCCTTGTATCAGTTGCTGGGTAAGGATATGTTTTTGAAGTGTCTGAATGCCTATATGAACGAATGGAAACATAAACATCCAACTCCGTATGATTTCATGTTTGTGTTTAACCGCGTGTCGGGTCAGAACCTGAACTGGTTCTGGAATAAGTGGTATTTCGACTGGGGTTATATGGATGTGGGCATTACCGGTGTAAAGGGCAATGTCATCACCATCGAAAACAAAGGCGGACGCCCGGTATATTTTCAGGTCATGCTTAAATTCACCGATGGTACAACTGCTACCGAAGAGGTAAGTCCGGCTGTGTGGAAGTCATCGAAAGTGTATAACCATAAAGCGAACGTTGGTAAAAGGAAAATACAACTTGTACAACTGGTTGTTCCGCTGAGTGGCGATGCCGATGCGCAGAATAATGTATGGGAAAGCCGGTAAATAGCGCAAAGGATGGAGAACGGAGTTAGTTCAACTCATGTTTCTTGTTTCGCACCATGTTTTCTACCGTCCATTGAATTTGTTTTTCAAAAGGGTGCTTCCGCTGGGGGCACTCTTTTTTGTTGCACAGGCGGCATGAAAAGTCAAGGCAGCCATCGGAGTGTACAAAAAGTTCAAGCGAATCGCCAAAGTGTTTGCGCACCAGAGCGGCCAGTGCATCAATTTCGCGGTGGGCCTCATGTACATTAAGGTACCAGGGCACCGTAAGGTGGCAATCCAGGTGGAGGGCACTTCCGTATTTGATAACACGCATATTGTGCAGATCAACCCAATTTTCTCTTCGGCTCTCATTCAGAACAGTAGCCAGCCGGGTGAGTAACTCCGCATCCTGTTCGTCCATAATTCCGGCCAGTGAGGTGCGGATGATTTTGTACCCGGTATAAAGGATGATGATGCTGAACACAAATGCCACTGCGCTGTCAATCCAACCGAATCCCGTAAAATAAATCAACAGGAGTCCGCACAGAATTCCTATGGTTGAATAGGCATCAGACAACAAATGTTTTCCACTGGCCTGTAAAGCCAGCGAGTTGTTTTTTGTTCCGGTACGAACACACCAGATACCCAGCGCTGCGTTAATCACGGCAGTTCCTCCAATCAGTACCATACCGGTATCCAGCTTATGCAACGGTGAAGGATCAAGGATGTTCCTTACCGCTTCGATGAGAATAAGAATACCCGCAACAACAATCATGCTGCCCTCAATGCCGGCCGAAAGAAATTCAACTTTACCATGTCCGTATGGATGGTTGGTATCGCGTGGCTGGGCGGAGAGGTACAGGCTGTATAATCCCAGTAAGCCTGCAATTACATTAACAATACTCTCTAAGGCATCGGTTAAAATGGCAACAGAGCCGGTTATAAAATAGGCCGTAACTTTAACAATAAGCAACAGGGAAGCAGAAATGGCTACCCATCGCTGGATGCGGAAATTTTGCTTGCCGGCCTCCATCACTTCTTGCTCATTAGTTTAATCAGTGCCGGAATGGCGATGATTACCCATACCACATTAATAAAGGTGTTGGCGTAAGCCGTGTAATACACCGAATAGATAATCAGAAAAACTCCTCCTGTCAGATTAAAAAAAAGAAAAATCAGTGAATCGGATTTTATTTTCTGATAACTGTTTAGTCCGTAGGCCGCTATAACCATTACGGATCCACTCCAGCCGATAATATCAATCAATAATTTCATGTGTTACCCGTAATGATTTCATTTACCAACATAATTACGCCAATAAGAAAAACCAATCCGAGCAGTATTTTGCGGAAGGTTTGTTGTGATATTCGGTTAAGGATGAGCTTTCCGATGTAGCTGCCGGCAAATGCCAGCACCACCAGAAAGGGTATCGTCCACCATTGTTCGCGTTGCAGATAATTACTGTCGAGGTAAATCAGCGAGCGGCTCAGGTCAACGCCAAAATCAATGGCTGCTGAGGTGCCCACCAGCATATTTTTCTCCAGGTTAAATGCGGCAAGCACTAAACCGCGTACAGCTCCGCCTGTGCCGATAAATCCGGCCAGGAAACCGGCCAGCGCCCCGCCCCAAACCGAGTTAAACAGCGAACCGGCTACACGATAATCGGGTTTAAGGAGAAGGAGTGTACTGAAACCGATGAGAAAAAAACTCAGAATAAGTTTAGCGTAAATAAATTCAATATGGCGCACCAGGTAGGCACCGCCAATGGCAAAGACCAGGCTGGAAATACCCAGCCAAAGCACTAAACGCCAATTAATGGATTTCCAAAACAAGAAAAGCTTGGCTGTATTGCTGAACACATGCAGCAAGCCGGTAAGCACCAATACGGTTTGAAAGTTGTAAAAGAACTGGGCGATGGAAACAAAAAACAATGAAGATCCGAATCCGCCAAGGGTACCCAGTATTTCGGAAATCAGGGTAATTAAAAAGAAGATGAGGATTTCCAATGCGTATGCCTAATTCAGTTTATTTTTACCGCGTTGAAATTTCGTTGAATTAATCTGTTTATACATGCCTGTAGCGGAAAAGATTTCACGCCCCGTGCGTAAGTATTTACCTGAAAACTTTACCATAACCGATTGGCCGACCCTTAAACCTTATTTTGATGAATTGCTTGAACGGAAAATCGATTCCGTTCAGGCTTTACGAAAATGGTTTGCCGACCGCAGTGAACTGGAAGCTGTAATCGCTGAAGATCTCGGCTGGCGGTACATTAACATGACCCGTTTTACCGATAATACCGAATACAGTAAAGCGTATCAGTTTTTTGTAGAAACCATTCAACCTGAAATTGCTCCGGTGGCTGACAGGTTGAACCGGAAGGCAGCCGAATCGGCTTTTCTGAATGAGCTCGGCAACGAAAAGGCCTATGGTATCTTAATCCGTAATTTGAAAAAGGACATCGAGATTTTTCGCGAAGAGAATGTGCCCCTGTTTACCGAAATCAGCCTGGAGCAACAAAAGTACAACCAGCTTTCGGGCGCTATGACGGTAGAGGTAAACGGCAAAGAGCTTACGTTACAGCAGGCATCGGTGCTGCTTATGGAAACCGACAGGGCTTTGCGCGAAGAGGTTTATACAAAAATTGCTTCACGCAGGTTGAAGGACAGAGAAACGCTGGATGCATTGTTTACTACACTGGTTAACCTGCGCCACCGGGTAGCCGTAAATGCCGGCTTTGCCAACTTCCGCGATTATATGTTTAGGGCACTCGGCCGGTTTGATTATTCTCCACAGGATTGTTTTGATTTTCACCAGTCGGTGCAACAGCAGTGTGTGCCTTTACTGAACGAATTTACGCGTGAACGCCAGAAAAAACTGGGAGTTGTTCCCTTAAAGCCGTGGGATAAGGCCGTTGACCCGGAAGGTCGCAAACCCCTCAAGGCATTTACCGATAGTAAGGACCTTACTGAAAAGACCATTGAATGCTTTCGCAGAATAGATCCTTATCTGGGCCAGTGCCTGGATATCATGCGCACGATGGGTCACCTCGATCTGGAGTCCAGAAAGGGAAAAGCCCCCGGTGGTTACAATTACCCGCTGGCTGAAATTGGTGTGCCCTTTATTTTTATGAACGCCACCACTACGCTGCGCGATATGGTTACCATGATGCATGAAGGCGGCCATGCTGTACACAATTTTTTAACGCGTGATCTGGAACTGAATGATTTCAAATCTACTCCATCGGAAGTGGCCGAACTTGCATCCATGTCCATGGAACTGATTTCGATGGATCACTGGGATATTTTCTTTTCTGATGAAGAAGAACTGAAACGGGCAAAGCGCGAGCACCTGGAAGACATTATCGAAACGCTGCCATGGGTAGCCACCATCGATAAATTTCAGCACTGGATGTATGAAAATCCGCAACACAACGCAGAGGAGCGCAAAGAAAACTGGAACGCTATTTTTAATTCATTTACCGACTCGGTTACAGATTGGGATGGACAGGAGCAAAGCCGCGATTACCTGTGGCAGAAGCAGCTTCACCTTTACGAAGTTCCCTTTTATTATATTGAGTATGGCATGGCTCAGTTGGGCGCCATAGCCGTGTGGCGCAATTACCGCCAAAATAAACAACTAGGATTGCAGGGCTATATGAACGCACTGCGGCTCGGCTATACCAAATCTATTCCGGAGATTTACCGCGCAGCCGGCATCCGGTTCGATTTCAGTATCGGCTACATCCGTGAGTTGATGGGGTTTGTGCAGGAAGAACTTACCAGGCTGGGTTAGCCCCGGCACTCGGCTATCTTGTTGTTGGTAGCCTTGCGGGTTCCTACATTTAACACTAAAGCAATCCTTTTTCAAGTGAAAAC
>JBKBOE010000052.1:0-21026 GCA_046294915.1 Cyclobacteriaceae bacterium
TATCAGTAATGCCAGCTTTCTGATTTTGAAGTGCGCGGATAATACTATTAATAGAGTAAAATCGCCTCGTAACCCACTCCATCACATCCTTTTGCGGCAGTGAATTGCTGCCCGAAACCATATAGGGTAGGTTTGTACCCCATTGATGATTCTCGTGCAATTCTTGAAACCCGTCAAGCACATTACTCAATGCGTTAAAATCTACGTCTAAACCAGATTTTACATTTAATACTGAGAGTAATAGTTCGGTTTTTAGATTTCCAGGCCCCCTTCCCATTCCTAAAACGGTTGAATCAATAATCTCCGCGCCACTATCTAAAGCAGTCAGCGAGTTAATCAGGGCCAATTCAAGATTATTATGTCCATGAAATCCAAGTTTGCATGTAGTCAAGCTACTAACTAGTTCAATGGTTTCCTTAACATCTTCAGGATATACACCACCGTATGAATCAACCAGATAAAAATAATCTGCAACCTCATCTACATACTTAACATCATTCAGAAAATTGGCCATATGCTTCCATTTACTCATGTACATCACATTGAAGCCAATTTCGAATCCAAGCTTACGAATTTCTGTGGCTAATTTTATTGCCCTATGCAAATTTTGGGGATCTACGGCAAGTCTAACCATATTAACCAGCCCCTTACAAGGATCAAGCAGGATTTGGACATCACCAGGCTTGGTATCCTTTTCATTTAGCATAACTGCAATCTTATTTTTTGCTTTATGATGAAAATATTCTAATAGATAAGATGGACAATAAAAGTACTCTCCCAAATATTCTTTTTTAGGTGTACTTCGATAGCCGATTTCAATATAGTCTATTGGCAACGAATTTAGAGACTGGATATATACATCAACCAATTTGGGCTCAAAGTCCCAGTTGGTGTAGTAACCTCCATCCCGAAAAGTACAGTCAAGTATCTTAACCTGTTTCATTTCAATATATTATTTCAACATCCTCCAAGTCAATTAACTTTTTTGTACCTTAATCAAATCCTCATTTTTGTTAACCCCATAAAAATAAGTTTCATTTTCATTAAAAAGATCGTGGTGCTTTTCCACCTGAAGTAAAAACCCTGCTTTCTGCAACGATCTCATAAACTCTTCTTCACCATACACCCGCACATGGTCGTGCTGGGCATAAAAATAGGCATGCAAAGCCGGTGAATTTATACCTTCATCCTCAAAATTATTTTTTAAAACTTTCGAAAAAGGAGTTTGCAAAATAGCTGTCCCGCCCGGCTTCAGCACACGCCAAATTTCGCTCAAGGCCTTTTTATAATCGGGTATGTGCTCCAAAACGTGGTTAGCCAGTACCAGATCAAATGTATTATCGGCAAAGGATATATTGGTTGCATCTTCCTTACGGATAGTTTCGTTAGCCGGAAACAAGTCGGCTTTTACATATACTGCGGGCCTCTCTTTTTCAATTCGCTTGGACAAGTGGTATTCGGGGGCAAAATGGAGAACGCTCCTATGCCGAACCTGTTCCCATAAATTCAGTTTATCGAAGTACATAAACAAGTGGCGTTCACGGTCAAACGAGCCGCAGTACGGGCAGGCAAAATTATCTACATCGCTGCCCACCATTTGCAAACGGGTAATCCACTCCGGGAAAAATGCAGATCCTCCTTTATATTTCGTAAACCTTCCGAAGGTTTTTCCGCATACATAACATTTCCGGCTGTTTCCAATGCGGTGCAATGGAATGTAAACCGCAAGTATGGGCGTGCGGTACCGCTCGTAAAATTTCTTTAACGGTTTCTTATAACGCTTAATCAGGCCGGTAATCATTCAATCAACACTAGTCTTCGTAGTAACCACCTCGTCTTTTACTTTCATTATACCCATAGCCATAACTATAGTGGTAACCATAGCCGTAGCCATAACCATAACCGTAGCCATAGCCAAGACCCGATTTAAAAATATCATTTAATACTGCACTGATATTCTTAAGCCGGCCATCGCCATAGTAATCGGCCACCATTCGCAGGGCTTCTTTAGGTGTGTAGTTCTGGCGAACCACATACAGGGTATGATGGGCGTACTTTGCCAATTCAAAGGCATCGGCAATAAGGTTAATGGGTGGTGAATCAATAATCACATAATCAAAATCCTGGAGCAGCCCATGAAACAATTCAGCCAGCTTGGGTCGCATCAGCAATTCGCTTGGGTTTGGAGGCACAGGGCCGCTGCTGAGCAGGTACAGGTTTTCTATGGGCGTTTGCTGCACAATTTCCTTTAAGGTGGCAATACCGGCCAGGTAGTTGCTTAAACCTGTGTTGTTTTCCAGTTTAAAGTCGGTGTAGAGTCGGGGTTTTCGCATATCAGCCCCGATGATAATGGTTTTTTTTCCTGAAAGCGACAATACGGTTGCCAGGTTAATGGACGTAAAGGTTTTACCTTCACCGCTTAAGGAACTGGTTATTAAAATTATTTTTTTGTCCTGGTAGCCTGTAAAATAACCGATGTTGGAACGCAAGGCCCGGAAGGACTCCGCTACTGCTGATTTTGGTTTTTCATACACGATTAGGTTGCCTTCAACGGTATTGTGCCCAACCCCGCCAATAAACGGCATGTGTGTAATTTTTTCAATATCTTCCTTGGATTGCACCCGCGTATTCATTACCTCAAAAAGTATAAACAATGCAAATGGCAGAATAAGCCCTCCTGCAATGGCAATGGTATAATTCTGTACTTTCTTCGGGGAGATAGGGCCATTTACCTGGGGGTCGTTTACAACCTGGATATCGGTAACGTTGGACTCTTTGGATATTTCAGCTTCAGATTTTTTCTGCATCAGAAAAACATACAGGTTTTCGAGTAAGGTGTAATTGCGTTGAATGGTAACCAGTTGCCGTTCGGCTGCCGGCAAGTAAGCCAACTGTTTCTCGGCATCCCGTATTTGCTTATTTAACTGGTCGGTCTTAATCTTATCAGTCGCCTCAAGCGAGGTCAACGACTCAAGAATATCTTTTTTAATTGCGCCAATACGGGATTGCTTATCGGCAATAAGCGGGTTGCGTAACCGGTCGGCATCGCCATAGAGTTTAATTTCCAGTTGTAAATCAATCATAGCGGACACCAGTTTGGTAAGTACAGGATCCTGAATACCCACTGAGGTTGGCAGAATAACCTGATCCAGGTTTGTGCTCTTGTTAAGGTAATCGCGGAGATAAGCATAGTAATTTCCGCTAATCAGGAAGGCCGTTTTCTGGGTCTCAAGTGCTTCAAGTTTTTGAAAGACCCGCAAAGCCTCTGTGCTTAAATCAGTAACTACATTTTTATCCTTAAACTTTTCGAGCTGAATTTCGAAGAATCGTAGCGAATCGCGTATAGAGGACAACTGGCGATCAATAAACCGGATGGCACGATTAGCGGTCTGGTTTTTCTTTTCCAAGTCGTAGTGCTGATAGGCCCAGATAAGTTCGCGCATAAAATCCAGTTCACGCTGTTGGTTTTGGCCAAGAATGCGCAGATTAACCACTGAAGCTCCCTGTTCGGCCCATTTTGCTTCCAACCTGGATGCATAACTGCGTGCAGCTGCCAGCCTGTTGCGGATGGTTAATTCAAAGGGTTCGTTATAATACGCCTCAAGGTTACGCCCATTTTTCCGCTGAACAATAAATTTTAACTTATCTGCTGTTATCGTATCGCCAAATTGGCGGATAACCTGGGTGTCATACGAGAGGGTAAACTGATTTTCATTTACGATAGTCAGTTCAAATGTGTGCGTTCCATTTTCGGCACCTGCAATAACTCTGGCCTCAATAGGAACATGATGGTAAGCATCAATGGTGAGTACTTTACCCTGTCGGAAAAAAAGAACCCCAAAATTCAGGCTATCAATAACCCGCTCAATCAGCGGAATGGAACGAATCAAATAAATCTCATTAAAATAATTGCGGTAAGGACTTACAATCGGGTTATTGTAAAGCAGTTTACCTTCACTAGGCTCCTGGGTTTCCCGTATTAATATGGAGGCGTTGATTTCGAAAACCGGAACAGAGTAGCGATTATAGAAGAAGGCAATGCTAACCGCCACCATTACCGACAACACAATCAGGTACCAATATTGAAGTGCCCGATAAATCACACGCTTAAAGTCAAGCGTGGTACTTTGCGGTGACTGACGGAGATCCTGTTCTGCGAATGAATCAGCCATTATTCATCGAGTTGATTAAGGTTATTGTGATAAGTAATAAGGATAATGATGAAATGAATAATGAGAGATTTCTTCCAAAGTACGTCTGATACGGCCTCTGGCGCAAGGCAGGCACAATGAGAATGTCGTTCTGATAAACAAAATACTCCGGCTTATTAACCAAATTTTCATTGAGCAGATCTAAATACCTGACTTCGGCCTTTCCACCTTCTTGCCGGATAAGCTTGATATTGCGTTTATCGGCCAAATCAGTAAGTCCACCAGCCAGGCCAATGGCCTCAATTAAACTAACCCGGTTGTTAACCAACGTAATTGTGCCCTCTTGTTTTACTTCACCCAAAATTGTAATACGGAAGTTTATCAGTCGTACTTTTACAACGGGCGATTTCAGATATTCATTAGCTAATCCTTGCAGTTTTTCCTGAACTTCATATATGGTAAGGCCGGCAACTTTAACTTTCCCAATTACCGGAAAACTGATTTCACCGTTCGGGTCCACCAGGTCTCCAATCAGGAGGGCATTTCCCTGTGTAATATTGAAGTTCATGTTTCCTTGAACACTTTGATTAAAAATATCAAGTTCCGCTGGTGTAAGGCTTTCAAAACGTACCGATATATTATCTTCGGGCTGGATACGATACTCATACGTTTTCATATCGTATGTTCTTATTACCGTATCTTTTGGCAAGTTCTTTTTATTTACATCATCCTCTTGCAGGAGTACGTACTTTTTATTGGTAACACAGGAACTAAGTAAAATGGAGCAACAAAGCAACCACCAGAAAACCTTCATCATCAGGGGTTTAATAAAAATTGAATTACAAATATAGGAATATACCTTAATTCGAGACATCAAAGAGAGGTAATCAATGAGTTGATTGGCAGGGAAATACTATCTTATATACTTCTCAAAAGTCTTATTCTCCCTTTCAAACAATACTTCTTTAGGCAGCGACTTAAAGTACGCATAGGTAATCTTCAACCCCTCGGCCCGCGATACTCGAGGTTCCCATCCGAGGATTTCCTTCGCTTTGCGGATGTCGGGCTGGCGCTGTTTCGGATCGTCAACCGGGAGGGGTTTTGTTATGATTTTTTGGGTAGTGCCAGTCAGTTTAATAATCTCCTTTGCAAAATCCATGATGGTAACCTCTTCCGGGTTGCCAATGTTCACCGGCAGATGATAGTCTGACATCAGCAGGCGGAACAGGCCTTCAACCTGGTCGTCTATATAACAAAAGGAGCGGGTTTGTGTGCCATCGCCAAACACGGTCAGGTCTTCGCCACGCAATGCCTGGCCGATAAAGGCGGGAAGCACCCGGCCATCATTCAGCCGCATGCGCGGACCATACGTATTGAATATCCGGGCAATGCGGGTATCCAGATTATGGAACGTATGGTAGGCCATGGTCATCGCTTCCTGAAAGCGCTTGGCCTCATCGTACACCCCCCGCGGACCTACGGGGTTCACGTTTCCGTAATATTCCTCGGGTTGCGGATGCACAAGAGGATCGCCATATACTTCGGAGGTAGAGGCAATGAGTATTCTTGATTTTTTCACGCGCGCAAGGCCCAGCAGGTTATGAATACCCAGTGACCCTACTTTTAAGGTTTGTATCGGAATTTTTAAATAGTCAATAGGACTGGCCGGTGAGGCAAAGTGCATAATGTAGTGTAACTCACCGGGCACATGCACAAAGGTGGAAACATCGTGGTGGTAAAACTCAAAGTCGGGGTGTTTAAACAGGTGCTCAATGTTGCGCAGGTCGCCCGTAATGAGGTTATCCATGACGATGACATGAAAGCCTTCCCTGATAAACCGATCACATAGGTGTGATCCGAGAAAGCCGGCACCACCGGTAATGAGGACACGCTTTTTTGCAGACATAGTTAAAATTAAGAGCGCTAAAATATGCTAATTTTAGCATAATATGATTAAACCATCCTTTTCAATGACCTTAAGAAGATAGCCAGGCAATGACCTAAAAAGTTTTCACCCAAAACAAATTTTTATCTGCTGATTCAAACTTAAGCTATTCGCTCTGCATAACTCACAAACAAAGAAAAAAAGGATTAAGCAAATCCTCCTTATTATACATCAACTCCTCATCCCTGCCTTTTTGTTTTACCGAAATCCCCACCGCATTAACAATAGCATGAGCGGCTGCCGTATCCCACTCCATGGTTGGAGCAAAGCGGGGGTAAACATCAGCTTTACCTTCTGCCAACAACATAAATTTTAAACTGCTGCCCTGCGAAACCATAAAAGGTTCTTGCAGTGTATGGATAAAGTCCTGCGTCTCCGGATTCATGTGGGAGCGCGAAGCAACAATGCGCAGACCTCTTTGCGATAAGGAAACCGGAGAACGTTTCGGTAATTCCATTGTTTTACCGCCACGTTTCAGGTAGGCCCTGCCTTCGGCTGCGTAAAACACATCACCACTTACCGGAACAGCCACCACACCCAGTACGGGCTTCTGTTGATGAATCAGTGCGATGTTTACCGTAAATTCGCCATTGCGCTTTAAAAATTCTTTGGTGCCGTCAAGCGGATCAACCATCCAGAAATAGTCCCAGTGTTTCCGCTCATCGTAGGGAATCATTTTTCCTTCTTCACTAAGAATCGGCAAACCGGTTTTATGGAGTACAGAAACAATCGCTGAATGCGCGCGCTTATCGGCCAGGGTTAATGGCGATTTGTCGTCTTTCGATTCAGCATAAAAATGATCAGAATGATATACCTTCAGTATTTCATTACAAGCATCTTCTGCAGCTTCAAGTGCAAAAACCAATCCCTCGGATATTTTCATTGCCTTATTAAATCATCATACAATCATTCCCGCTGCCACTGTTTCATTTGTACCTTCATCCACCAATATCACACTACCGGTAATCCGGTTTTTCCGGTAGCTGTCGAACGCAAGGGCTTTTGCCGTTCTGATGCGTACACGGGCTATGTCGTTCATCACCAACTGATCAACCCCCTCCTGCCGCTGCAAAGTATTGATATCCAGTTTATACTGAATTTCTTTTACCACTCCCTTTGTTTCCTGTGTGGTGTGCCGCAAAAAGAACCGGGAATTAATCTGTACCGGCCGCTGATTCATCCAGCACAGCATCAGGTCAATATCCTGACTTAATGCCGGCTGGTTGTTGGGTTTACCAATCAGGTCGCCCCGGCTTATGTCCAGTTCATCTTCCAGCGTTATCACTACCGACATCGGGGCAAACGCTTCGTGTACAGTCAGCTCGCCCAACTGTATGGATTTAATCCGCGAAGTAAGTCCGGAAGGCAGTACAATAACTTCATCGCCTGTTCTGAAGATCCCGCCTGCCACCCTGCCTGCATAGCCACGGAAATCCTGAAAGCCGGTAGTGTGCGGCCTGATAACGTATTGCACCGGAAAGCGGGCATCAATATGGTTGTAATCGCTTTCAATGTGCACATTTTCCAACATATGCAGCAACGTAGCACCCTGGTACCAGGTCATATTCTCCGAACGGTTCACCACGTTATCGCCATGCAAGGCACTCATCGGTACAAACTGGATGTCGGATACTTCCAGTTTGGAAGAAAAGGCTTTGTAAGCCTGAACAATTCTATCAAATGCCGCCTCATCGTACTTCACCAGGTCCATTTTATTTACGCAAACGATGATGTGCGGAATTTTCAGCAGTGAGGCAATAAACGAGTGGCGATAGGTCTGCTCAATTAAGCCCTTTCGGGCATCAATAAGGATAAGCGCCAGGTTGGCAGTGGAAGCACCGGTTACCATATTGCGGGTGTATTGAATATGGCCGGGCGTATCGGCAATGATGAATTTGCGTTTAGGAGTGGCGAAGTAACGGTAGGCCACATCAATGGTTATACCCTGTTCGCGTTCTGAACGCAGCCCGTCAGTAAGCAGCGACAGGTCTACATAATCAAATCCTTTTTTCGAACTGGATGCCTGCACCGCTTCCAGCTGATCTTCAAAAATAGATTTGCTGTCGTACAATAGTCGGCCGATGAGCGTGCTCTTGCCATCGTCAACACTGCCGGCTGTGGTGAAACGGAGAAGTTGGTTCATTCGGGTTACGGGTTGCGAGTTGCGGGTTGGGGTTAGGGATTTGAGTTCCAGTTTTCTTCTACCCATTGGATATACTTGTTCAACTTCCTTCCGAGTTGATCATAGCCGTTGAGTAATTCTTCGTATAAACTTTTGTCTTTTAATGATTCTGTTTCAAATAGAAACTCTAAATGGAGAATTGTCTCATCACATTCTGCATGGGCATAAGTGAGGTATTTGATAAACTCTGCCTTATACCTGCTTCGACCGTATCCTTCTACCATAGATGCAACAATTGCTTTCGATGATCTTCTTACCTGGTTTCCCTCTTCATACAGTTCAATCTTAGGTAATGCAAGTGTCATCTTATGAGTTTTGACAGCTAATTCCTTGGCCAACTTATAAATCTCAAGCTCTCTGTAGCTACTCATAAACTTCTGAGTTAAATCTATCTATTCTACTCAACCCGTACCACGGAACCCGAAACCCGTACCTCAAAAATACCCACTCTTCTTCCTATCCTCCATAGCCGTTTCTCCGCGTTTATCATCTGCCCGCGTTCCGCGCTCGGTTTTACGTGAAGCTGCCACTTCAGCTATAATTTTTTCCATGGTATCCGCTTCCGATTCCACCGCCCCGGTTATAGGCATGTCGCCACAGGTGCGGAAACGCACGCGCTTCATCACCGGCTTTTCATCGGGCTTCAGTTTCAGCCAGGGCGAGGTTGACAGGATTACCCCATCGCGGACAATCACTTCGCGTTTGTGGGCATAATACAGTTTCGGTATCGGAATATTTTCGGTGAACAGGTATTGCCATACGTCCATCTCCGTCCAGTTCGAAATCGGGAACACCCGGAAGTGCTCTCCGATATTTTTTCTTCCGTTAAATAAATTCCAGAGTTCGGGCCGCTGATTTTTAGGATCCCACTGACCAAACTCATCGCGATGCGAAAAAAAACGTTCTTTGGCACGGGCTTTCTCTTCATCTCTGCGCGCCCCGCCCATGGCCGCATCGAACTTGTGTTTTTCAATGGTATCCAGCAGCGTAACGGTTTGAAGCGCATTGCGGCTGGCATAATAACCCGTTTCTTCTTTTACCCTGCCTGTGTCAATACTTTCCTGAACCAACCCCACAACCAGTTGAACACCCAAGTCGTTAACCAGCCAATCGCGGTATTCCATCGTTTCCGGAAAGTTGTGACCTGTATCGATATGCACCAACGGAAACGGAATGCGTGCCGGGTAAAACGCTTTGCGCGAAAGGTAAGCCAGCACAATGGAATCTTTTCCTCCCGAAAACAGTAATGCCGGCCGTTCAAACTGCGCTACCACCTCGCGGATAACGAAGATGGCCTCAGCTTCAAGTTCCTGCAAATGACTTAAATAGTACTGATTCATTTGATTGCCGATTTTAGATTGCCGATGGTTGAATTCGCGGAAGAACCATGCGCTGAAGTTGTCGCAGCGATTCTTCAACGCTGAGTTTGTGTGTTGGTAAAACAATATCCGGGTTATCGGGAGCTTCATAAGGCGAATCAATTCCGGTAAACTGCTTTAACTCCCCGGCCCGCGCCTTACGGTACAATCCCTTTACGTCACGCTGTTCGCATACTTCCAGCGGGGCATCAACAAATACTTCCAGATAATTCCCCGCACCAACAATTTTCCTGACTTTCTCGCGGTCGGATTTGAAAGGCGATATAAAAGCCGACAAAACAATGATACCGGCATCCAGAAACAGGTTACACACTTCGCCAATTCTGCGAATGTTTTCCACTCTACCGGCTTCATCAAATCCAAGATCCCGGTTCAAGCCGGAGCGTATCGTGTCCCCGTCAAGCAGATACGTTTTAAACCCTAACTTGTGCAGTTGGGCTTCCAGCCTTATTGCTAAAGTTGATTTACCCGAACCCGAAAGGCCCGTAAACCAAATGAGCTTTGCTTTTTGCTGAAGAAGCTTTTCGCGATCCGGTTTGATAACAGAGGTGGATATGGGATGGAGGTTCATTTCGTTGATTGTTATTGCTTGTAGTTACAGCTGGTAATACCAGGTGATAAAGGTGATGCAGATGATTGCGTACAATACCGTTAACGGAGTGCCTACGCGTGCAAAGTCCTTAAACGAGTACCCTCCGGGGCCATACACCATCAGGTTAGTCTGGTAGCCGATGGGTGTTATAAAATCGCCCGAGGCGGCAAACGCAATTGCCACAAAAAACGGAGTGTAGGATACCTGAAGTTGCTCTGCCAGTTCCATCGCAATCGGGAACATAATTGAAACTGCTGCCGGGTTGGTGACTAACGCGGTTACTGCGGTAGTAATGAGAAACAAAACCGAAAGTGCACCTACACTGCCAAGCGATTTACTTACCTCAATAAGCCCGCCAGCTACCACACTTGCCGCACCCGATTTTTCGATAGCCACGCCAATAGCCAGGGAGCAAACCAAAACCATCAGCAAATTGAAATCAAGATTGCGCGTTATCTGCTCAAGGTTGAGGATTTTGAATAGGATCATGGCTGTGAGAATAATCAGGCATGCAGTGAATAACGGCAGCATGCCGGAAATGCCCGCAACCAATAACACGGCACTGCCAATACCTACCCCTGCCCGAAGTGCCGAACGCCTGGATTCTACTTTACGGGGAACCGATACAAAGAATACATCTTTCTCCTGCAGGTTGGCGTGCTGATGGTTACCCGAAAGCAATAAAAGAAAATCGCCACCCGACAGTTGCCGTTCGCCTATCCGCCCGCTAACGCGCTTGCCATCGCGGTGAATAGCCACGATGGATGCATTGAATTTCTTGCGGAAGTCGGAGTCTTTAATCCGTTGGCCAATAAGGGTTGAAGTGGCGGGAATAACCGCCTCTACAAAATTGAATTGATCATCGGGAGAATCCTGTACTATCCGTAAACCGTTGTTCTGCTGAATAAGGTTGTAGATGGATTGTGTGTTGCCTGAAAAATACAGCGAGTCGCCTGCTGCAAGCTCTTCTTCCGGTGAAACCGGTGAAATGACTGCATCGTGACGTATAATCTCTACCAGAAAAAGATCTTTCAGGTTACGTAAACCGGCATCCTTCACCGATTTGCCAGCAAGCGGTGAACCCTGAGGCACTTCGGCCTCAACAATATATTCCTTTAAATTCTGCCGAACCGCATTTAGCTTACTGGCCCGGTCAGGCAAAAGCCGGTAACCCACAAAATACAGGTAGCCGATTCCGAAAGCGGTAACAATAATTCCCAGGAACAGAAAATCACGATACCCAAGCAAAGGCAGGTTGTATTGTGAAATCAGACCCAGCAAAACCAGGTTAGTAGAGGTGCCGATAACCGTAATCATTCCGCCCAGGATAGTCGAATACGATAACGGAATCAATAATTTGGAAGGCGGGGTACCGTTTCGTTCGGCCCATTCTTTTACATAAGGAATTAAAAATGCCACTATAGGCGTATTGTTCAGGAAGGCGGAAACTGATGCGGAAAATGTTGCCATCTTCAGTACGAACGTCCGCGGATTTTGATTCACCTTAAACACGGTTGAAAACCAGTCGCCTCCAAAAACCGACCGGATACCTGCGGTGATCAGAATCAGCAGAAATATTACGATGATCTGCTGGTTGCTCAGTCCGCGCAGTAATTCGAGCGGTGTTAAAACACCTGCCAGCAATAAAGCAAGGATGGCAATAAAAAACGTAAGAGCCGGGTTAAACCATTCGCGGTACAGCGCGACAATCAGCAGCAAAACCACCGCTACTACATAGCCCTGAAGTATGGTAAACTCCACTAATTCGGTAGATTTAAAAGGCAAATATAGAAAAACACCGATTCACGGATGAAATTGGGAGGAGAAATATATCCTGAAATATTCCGCGAAGTTCTGCCCGACTGCCTATAGACCAGCGGAGCGTTGAAGATCCCAGAAGGCTTTAAGCTTGGTTACAAATTCCTCCATCTGTGAAAGAGGGATCATATTCGGGCCATCGCTTAGGGCCTTCTCCGGGTTAGGGTGAGTTTCAATAAAGAATCCGTCAACACCCGTTGCGGCTGCGGCACGCGAAAGATAGGGAGCAAATTCGCGTTGCCCTCCCGATGATCCGCCCATGCCACCGGGCTGTTGCACCGAATGGGTTACATCAAATACTACCGGGGTGAATTGCCGCATGATGGGAAGAGACCGCATATCCACCACAAGGGTGTGGTAACCAAAACTGGCACCGCGTTCGGTTAAAAACACATTGCTATTTCCTTCACTGCGCACCTTTTCAACCGCATACTTCATGTCTTCGGGGGCCATAAACTGCCCTTTCTTGATCTTCACAGCTTTGCCGGTGCGGGCAGCAGCGCGGAGCAAATCGGTTTGCCTGCAAAGAAATGCCGGGATCTGCAATACATCAGCTACCGAAGCCACATCAGCACACTGGTGCGATTCGTGCACATCGGTAACAATAGGAACCTTCAAATCTTTTTTAACCATGGCCAGGATTTCAAGACCCATGTCTACCGAAGGGCCACGGTACGAACCTCCGGAAGTACGGTTGGCTTTATCGAATGATGCCTTGAAAACATAATCAATCCCCAATGCATCGCATAGCGATTTTACTTTCGAACCCGTCTCCATGCAGATGTCGTAACTCTCAGCTGCACATGGCCCGGCAAATAACACGAGCCGTTTACTTCCTAAGGTTATTGTGTCGGTTATTGAAACCGGTTGTTTGAAGATCTCCATAATTAACGCATTAAACTTTTTTCCAGTTTACCCTGTGCCGCCAGTACCAGGTCGGCCACTTCACGTAAAACACCCTTCCCTCCTTTTGCCAGGGTAACCAAATCTACCTGGTCATGAAGGTAGAAAACCGCATCAGCGGGGCAAATGGTAAAGCCTGCCTTTTTAAAAACAGGCAAATCGTTAATATCATCACCAATAAAGGCAACGTGCTTTGGTTTTAGTTTATAATGGTCCATCAGTTTCTCACAAACCGAACCCTTATCTAAAATAGCCTGGTGACAAAAATCCAGCTTCAGTTCGGCACAGCGCTTTGAGACCGCCTGGCTCTCCCGGCCTGAAATGGCGCCAACAATAATTCCGGCTTTTTTCAGGTGGCTGATGATCAGCCCGTCTTTAACATTAAACTCCTTGATTTCACGGCCGGCATCATCATAAATTATCCGGCCATCGGTTAACACGCCATCCACATCAAAAAATAATGCTTTTACCTGAGAGGCTTTTTTTACCTGATCTTTCGTGTAGCGTTCAAGGATCTGTTTCAACGAAACGAAGTAAGGATTAAACGATGTCGGGGTGGCCAGATTCGAACTGACGATCTCTTGGTCCCAAACCAAGCGCGATACCGGGCTTCGCTACACCCCGAAACAAAAAGGCGCAAAAATACCTGCTTAACCTTCTAAAACAAGTGTGATCCGGCAGGGACTCGAACCCCGAACCGTCAGCTTAGAAGGCTGATGCTCTAT
Source organism: Cyclobacteriaceae bacterium (assembly GCA_046294915.1). GTDB lineage: Bacteria > Bacteroidota > Bacteroidia > Cytophagales > Cyclobacteriaceae > UBA2336. The sequence goes on from JBKBOE010000052.1 coordinate 13,696, forward strand.
CCAGTTGAGCTACCGGACCATCAAATTTGCTCTTTACCAAATAACTTTCAGCCTCCTACTGATGCTGCCAGAATCGAAAAAACATGCCTGCCCTGGCCGGCAGGCATTTGCGGAGAAGGGGGGATTCGAACCCCCGGTACGGTATTACCCGTACGACAGTTTAGCAAACTGCTGGTTTAAGCCTCTCACCCACCTCTCCGGATGTACATTCGCTTAAAGCATGCAAATATAAGGGTTAGCAACATTCTACCGAATTTACGCCATGAACTTTGGGTTGATAATACCTGTTAATCCCTCTACTGAATCGGCTTAGATTTTTTTCACGGTAACTTCTCTACCAAGAATGGCCACATTACATGACCTGAAAAAGTACACCCGCCAATTTCATAAAACCGAAGCAGCCATGCCCATGCTCTTCATCGGTCATGGTTCACCAATGAATGGCATTGAAGCCAATGAATTCAGCCAGGGATGGGCCTCCATAGCGAAAGAAATCCCTACACCCAAAGCGGTACTGTGTATTTCGGCACACTGGTACACCCAAGGTACATTAGTTACGGCCATGGAAAAACCAAAAACAATTCATGACTTCTATGGTTTCCCGAAAGCACTTTTCGATGTTGATTATCCGGCTCCCGGCAACCCGCAACTGGCAAAACAAATTGCAGGCTTGGTTACCAAAACACAGGTTAACCTTGACCACGAATGGGGACTCGACCACGGTACCTGGTCGGTGGTAAGGCAGATGTACCCTGAAGCTACCATTCCGGTACTTCAACTCAGCATTGATTATACCCAGAAACCCGAATACCACTATTCCCTGGCGCACGACCTTAACGAACTGCGCAAAAAAGGTATACTTATCATCGGAAGCGGAAATATGGTACACAACCTCCGTTTGATAGACTGGAAACTTCCCCACACCGGTTATGACTGGGCCCTCGAAACGAATGCCCGGTTTAAACAACTCATCATAACGGACAATCATAAATCGCTGATTCATTTTGAATCGCTGGGAAAAGGCGCACAACTCGCCATTCCAACCCCTGATCATTACCTGCCGGTACTGTACATTCTCGGGCTGAAAAAAAAGGATGAAACAATTCACTTTTTCAATGACAAAACGGTGATGGGCTCCGTATCGATGACTTCGTTCAAAATCGGATAAAATTGCTCTGGTCTTGCCCGGCAAGGGGGTTAATTGTTAATTGCATGTAAACTCGTGAACACCAAGTGAGCTGGTATAGAGAATTCGGATTAACAGAAACGGTTTTTACAGTTGCCTTTATCGGTCTTTACCTGCTATACATCGTAAGGGTTATCCGCACGGCCCGTTCGCTGAGGTCATCTTATTCCACTATCTTTATAAAAACAGCATTGCGCAGCATAGCCTTTGCTTTGTTGTTGATTGCTCTGATGGGTCCTTCGTTTGGCGCAGGGAAGCGTGAAGTAAAATCGGTAGGAAAGGACATCATGATTTGCGTTGACCTCTCCAACTCTATGGATGCGCTGGACATCGCCCCTACCCGTTTAGAAAAGGTTAAGAATGAACTGAAGAAAGTTGTACAGGCATTTAACGCGAACCGCATCGGCATTATTATTTTTTCATCAGAAGCATTTATGCAGTGCCCGCTCACATACGATCAAACTGCTTTAAATCTGTTTATTGAGGCAATGAACACTTCGCTGGTACCGTCAACAGGAACTGACTTCGGTCCGCCACTGCGGATGGCCATGGATAAACTGGAGAGCGACAACAGCAAAGCTACTGAGGTAACATCCAAAATAATTGTACTGATAAGCGATGGTGAAGATTTTGGAGATGAAACCGGAAAGGTGGCTGACGATCTGGTTAACAAAGGCTACAAACTCTTTACCCTTGGAATCGGTACGGTGGAGGGTGGGCAGATCCGTTCCGGATCAGGTTTTAAAACCGACAGGCAGGGGAATGTGATCATCACCAAACTCAATCCCGAAGCGTTGCGTACACTGGCCGGCAAAACAGGCGGCCAGTATTTCGAAATTAACGAAAACCGAAACGATATTGTAAAACTCATCAACACCATCAACCGCATCGAAGGCGAACTGCTGGATGCCCGGCTCATTGATATTACGGCCGACAAATATTTTTACTTTCTGGCTGCTGCAGTACTTTTGCTGATCATTGATGTGCTGGTGCCCGTTAAAGCCATACGGATATGAAAACCGCGATCCTTCTTTTCATCATGCTTGCTGCGATTACCGATCCGGCCAGAATCGGAAAAGTTAACCGTGCGAAAGATGCGGCAAAAAAAGCCTACCTGGCTGGCGATTATAAAACCGCGGTCAGGTATTACCAGTACCTCACCGATTCACTGAATGTACAGGAAGAGGAGGTATTGCTGAACCTTGCCCATGCTCATTTTCAACTCAACGATACATCCAGGGCCAAAGCCGTTTATCAGCGTTTAACGGCCGGTTCAACACCGGCCATTCGCTCAACTGCACAACAACAACTGGGTGTGCTCGCCAACCGCAGCGGGAAGACGGAAGAAGCCCTCAACCACTTCAAGGAAGCGCTCAAGGCCGATCCAACCAATGACGATGCCCGCTATAATTACGAACTGGTAAAGAAGAAACTGGAGGAGCAAAAAAAGAAGGAACAGCAACAAAAAGAGCAGCAGCAAAAAGATCAGCAGCAAAACCAGGATCAGAAAAAACAGCAAAACAACGATCAGAAAAAAGACCCGGACGATAAACCGAAGCAGGATCAGCAGAAAAGCGATCAGCAAAAAAAGGACGACAAAAATAAACAGGATCAGCAGCAGACCGAACAGCAGCAACAGGAAGAGCAGAAAAAAGATGAAAAAAAGGAAGATCCATCAGTATCTGAAAAACTAGATCAACTGAAAATCAGCGGAGAGAGAGCCAGAATGCTGCTGGAGGCGATGAAGAACCAGGAAATGCAGTACCTTCAGCAAAACAAACGCAAGCCAACCAAACCGAAGGATAAAGGAAAACCGGATTGGTAGTGAGAAGTTAAATTAGGGGGCAAAAAGAAAAGAATAAAAACACATACCATGAGAGAAGTATACATTATTTCAGCCGTGCGCACACCCATAGGAAGTTTTGGCGGAAGCCTTGCCTCCGTGCCGGCAACACAACTCGGCTCGATCGCTGTAAAGGGAGCTATTGCAAAAGCAGGCATCGATCCGAAACACATTCAGGAACTGTACATCGGAAATGTAATACCGGCAGGCTTAAAGCAGGCACCCGCAACACAGGTGGCCGTAGGCGCTGGCCTGGGGTACGAAATCCCGTGTACGCTGGTTAATAAAGTTTGTGCGTCAGGCATGAAAGCCGTTATGCTCGGAGCACAATCCATTATGTTAGGGGTAAACGATGTAGTTATCGCTGGTGGCATGGAGAGCATGAGCAACATTCCGTATTACCTGCTCAAAGCACGGTACGGTTACAAATACGGCAATGGTGAAGTAATTGACGGATTAACGTATGATGGCCTCACCGATGTTTATAACCATTGCGCTATGGGCGTATGTGCCGATAACACCGCCAAAGAGATGAACATCACCCGGCAAGACCAGGATAATTACGCCATCAATTCCTACAAACGGTCAGCAGCCGCATGGGCTGCCGGTAAATTCAAAGATGAAATTGTTGGTGTAGAAATTACCGACCGGAAAGGTAATGTTACGTTGTTTACCGAAGATGAAGAATACAAAAATGTAAACTTTGAAAAAATACCCGGACTAAAGCCCGTGTTCACCAAAGAGGGAACCGTTACCGCAGCAAATGCATCCACCATTAACGATGGCGCTTCGGCCATGCTGTTGGTAAGCAAGGAGAAAGCAAAAGAACTTGGTTTGAAGCCGATTGCAAAAATTCTTGGCTTTGGGGATGCTGCACAAGACCCGATGTGGTTCACTACCGCTCCTGCACTGGCCATACCCAAAGCCATGAAGCATGCCGGTGTTGATAAAAAAGACGTAGGATATTACGAAATCAATGAGGCCTTTTCCGCTGTGGCCATTGCCAACAATATAAAACTCGGGCTCAATCCGGAGCGGGTAAATGTCAATGGCGGAGCGGTGGCCCTCGGCCACCCGTTGGGCGCCTCGGGAGCGCGCATCGTTACCACACTCATCAATGTACTAAAGCAAAACAATGCTGCCATAGGTGTAGCCGGTATTTGCAATGGCGGAGGCGGAGCCTCCGCAATGGTAATCGAAAAGTTGTAAGGATAACTTCCGGCCTTGTACAACAAACGCACAAGCCTTGCGTTGTTTGCAAGGCTGATTTAGTTTTGCGCCATTAATCCGATGAGGCCGCTACTCCTGCTTTTAGGTTTCTTTTTGTTCATCGCAGGGTTCGCCCAACGTGAAGTGCGCACATATTACGACCCTGCCCGATTGCAGGTGCAGGAAATTTACACAGTATCCAAGGAAGACAGCGAAAAACTCATCGGAAAATACCAGCGCTATTTTCCCAATGGTAACCTTGCGGTGGAGGGAAACTTTTCAAACGGAAAAAAATCGGGTGTTTTTACAGAGTATCATGAAACGGGTGCACCCGCCCGCAAGCTGGTGTATGTGAACGGCATGCGCCATGGCCCGGTTGAAGTATTCGATGAATCCGGGAAGAAAGTGCAAAGGGCCTACTACCAGAACGACATGCTGGTAGACAGTGTTCAGTCGTTTTATGATAATGGCGTGGTTAAAAGCGAAACCGTTTTTAAAAAAGGAAAACCCGAAGGCCTGGTGCGGGAATACTATCCGCACGGGGTACTCAAAAAAGAAATGCAATACGCTCACGGCAAGCCGAATGGAATAACCCGAAGTTTTTATGAAGACGGAAAGGTGGCCATTGAGGCTAATTACAAAAACGGCATTCTTACCGGCTTCTACAAAACCTACTATCAAAACGGCCAACTGGAGACCGTGTCAACCATGAAAGACGGTTCAAAAAACGGGCAGTATAGAAACTATGATGAAGAAGGCCACCTGCTGCTGGAGGGAAACTTTATGAACGGCCGCCTGCATGGCGATAACATCGGTTATTATGCCAGCGGTACGGTTAAGCATCGCTTTAAATACAAAGAAGGATTTAAAACCGGAACGGGCCTTGTGTACCATGCCAATGGCGTGCTGATGCGCAGGGAGCAATTCGCCCTGAATGGTATTGATTGGATAGTGGAAGAGTTCACCGATTCGGCCATACGGATTTCAGAAAAACGATACAGGAACCAGCAACCAAACGGACAATGGGTTTTCTATTACCCTGACGGAAAAACAGAAAAACTGAAAGAAACCTACGAAGCCGGAAAGCTGAACGGTATGCGCTATGAATATTTTCCGAATGGAAAGCCGGCCCGCGAGGAAACCTGGAAGTTTAACCTGCTCAACGGACCATTTAAAACCTACTATCCCTCGGGCAAACTGCAAGCCCAGGGTGAATGCCGTTCGCACCGTAAACACGGATTATTTACATCCTATTACGAGAACGGACAAATTAAAGAACAGGGCGAATACATTGCTGATAAAAAACACAAAGAATGGAAAGAATTTGATGAGCAGGGAAGGTTGATAAAAACCTATCTGTTTAAAGCCGGCATACTGGTTGAAGAAAAGTAATTTCAGCTTCATTTCTGGCTTTATTTATTCTGCCTTATTTTGCGGAACCATGCAAGCCCTTAAAGAAACCCATTTTAATTTTCCCGGTCAAACCGGCTTTTACCGCGGCAAAGTGCGCGATGTGTATTATTTCGGTAACATCATGGTAATGGTGGCGACCGACCGCATCTCCGCATTCGATGTCATCCTGCCGGAAGCCATCCCCGATAAAGGGCGAATCCTAAACCAGATTGCCGCCAAAAATCTGGAGGCCACCAAACACCTTGTTCCCAACTGGGTTATCAGCACACCCGATCCGAATGTTACTATTGGCTTCAGATGTGAAACGTTTCCGGTGGAAATGGTGGTGCGCGGATACCTGGCCGGCCATGCCTGGCGTGAATATAAATCCGGTAAACGGATGTTGTGCGGAGTTCCGTTGCCGGAGGGGTTGAAAGAAAATGATAAACTCCCCCACCCCATCATTACGCCAACCACAAAAGCACACGTTGGCCACGATGAGGATATCTCCCGGGAAGAGATACTTCGCAGAGACCTGGTCAGTGAAACGAACTACCGTAAACTGGAAGAATATACCCTGAACCTGTTTGAGAAGGGAACCGAAATGGCTAAAACCAGAGGACTGATTCTTGTAGATACTAAATATGAGTTTGGAACGCACAACGAAAAAATATACCTGATTGATGAAGTACACACGCCCGACTCATCGCGGTATTTTTATGCCGAAGGCTATGAAACCCGCCAGCAACGGGGCGAACCTCAAAAGCAACTTTCGAAAGAATTTGTGCGGCAGTGGCTAATTGAAAACGGATTTCAGGGTAAAGAAGGACAACGGGTACCGGCCATGACCCCGGAAATTGTAAGGTCTATTTCTGACAGGTACCGCGAACTTTACCAACAGGTAACCGGTGAAGAACTGGTACGCATCAGCTACGAAAACATAGAGGGCCGCATTGAACAAAGTATCCTTAATTCACTAAATTCCGTTAACTTGCAGACACAGGTAAACGCCTCTTAGCATGAAGTATACCATCGATAAACAGGAAAAATACAGTTTACTCCGTCTTCACGAAGAGAAGATGGACAGCAGCGTTGCCCCGGGTCTAAAATCGGAATTGATTACCCTGCATGCCGAAGGGGTGAAAAATATCATTCTTGACCTCTCCGAAGTAAAATACACCGACTCATCGGGCCTCAGCGCCCTGCTGGTGGGCAACCGGATCATCCAGGAAGACGGAGGGATTTTTATCCTTTCCCACCTTAGTGACCACACCATGAAACTGATTAAAATTTCGCAGCTCGACAGCGTGCTCAATATCCTGCCAACAGTGGAAGAAAGTATTGATGCCGTGCTTATGCATGAAATTGAACGTGACCTAAAGAACACAGAAGGGAATTAAAAGCCTTGCCTGTAAAATTTATCCTGCAAACCAAAACCAAACCGGTTTTGGTTTTTATTTTTGATGGTTGTGAGTTTTAAAATAACCATACTGGGATCAAGCGGTGCAGTGCCGGCTTATGGAAGATACCCGTCATCACAACTGGTGGAAATACAGAATGCCCACTTTCTGGTTGACTGCGGTGAAGGCGTGCAAATGCAACTTGCCCAGGTAAACGGGAGCATCCATCGCATTGATCACATTTTCATCTCGCACTTACATGGCGACCATTACCTGGGCCTGATGGGCCTGCTTTTCACCA
>JBKBOE010000053.1:0-12233 GCA_046294915.1 Cyclobacteriaceae bacterium
CCCCTTTGTCTGTGCTTTTGAGTATGTAATTACCCCCGAGGTATAGATTGGAATTATCATGTACCGAAAGAAAATACGGTGAGATAAAATTATATCGAAGCTTATCTTTTAATTCTTCGATTTTAGGCCGAACGGATTTTGAAGTACCCAAGGTTATATCCATCCGCCTTATTCCACCTTCCTGTGAACTGTAGTATACCGTATTATCATCATGCGGATCAATAACGGTAATACATCCGTCTCCCCCGCTCCAGGGATCAATCCAAAGGTATTTCCATCCGTCATAAAACGTTGGATTCCATTCATTGGGCTTTCCATACACGGTTGAATTATCTTGTGTGCCACCGTAAATCGTATAAGGATCACCATCTTTCAACGTAATATCATAAAATTCACCTGTCGGGATATTGTTATAATGCATCCAGGTTTGTCCTTTATCATAGCTTACATAAAAACCGCCATCATTTCCTAAAGCCAAATGATCAGGGTTCGTTGGGTTGATCCATAATTCACACTGATCAAGGTGTAGCGGTGTTGCCGGACTTGGAAAAAGATGATATACATCTCCACCTACGAGACTAAAACTTTTTCCACCATCGGAACTTCGCGCTAACCTTACGCCTAAGGCATAGATCTCCTCGTCATTAAACGGATTAACATAGATGTCCGCAAAATACCATCCGATAACCGAAAAGATCATTAATTCATCTTCATGCGTTCTCTTCCATGATGTACCACCGTCAAGGCTTTTATATACTTCAGCCGTTCCCGTCATCCCACCTGCTGCATTATTAATTTTATTAAGGTTGTCGATCAACGCATACACTTTATCCGGATTGGTGTACGAAACAGCCAGTCCAATTCTGCCTCTACCTTCATTGTCGGGTAACCCTGAATCTGACCGGGTCCATGTGCTTCCTCCATCTACGCTCTTATATATTCCACTGTTAGCGCCTTTAACACCGGGATAATTTTCCCACATCGATGCATACAGAACATTGGGGTTTGATGGCGCGATAACAATATCGTTTGATCCTGTTTTTTCATTTACGTAAAGTACATGTTCCCATGTACGGCCGCCATTGGTTGATCTGAAAACGCCCCTGTTTTTATTGGTACTCCAGAAATGGCCGAGTACGGAAGCATAAACGATATCAGGATTTGTTGGATGTACGGCTATCTCCCCAATGTGCCAGGAATCCTCCAGTCCAAGGTGTCTCCAGGTTTCTCCCCCATCATCCGATCGATAAATTCCCGTTCCGGGCATCGTGAAATTACGCGGCTTTTTTAAGGTCTCACCGGTACCCAGATAAATGATATGGGTATTGGAGGGGGCAAGCGCAATATCTCCGATTCCGTAAGCCGGCTGATTTTCAAATATGGGTTTCCAGGTCAAGCCATGGTTTATCGTTTTCCAGAGATTTCCTGAGCCGAATCCTGCATACATTACTCCCGGGTGGATATGGTCTACCTGCAAGGTTTCCACCAGGGCGCCATTCATTGTAGGACCAAGTTGAACCCACTGCAACCCATACATGGATTCCTCTTTTTTTATAAGATGCTCTTTGAATGAATTGACTAAAGGTGATACCGGTTGCTGTTGAGAAAAGCAAGTGGATGCAATCAGGATGGCAACGTAAAGAAATGTATTGTGTAACAACCGGATGCGTTTTATACACCCTGATGTTAACATACTTTGAAGAATTTTTCGGATTGAACCGGTTCCTGATTGCCCAGCATAGCCTCAATCTTCTTAGCGGTTTTGGTGATGGCCAATCCGCCCAGTCCGGTGCACCGGAGTGTATTGGGGATCTGATCTCCCACGCGCTTCATGGTTTCAATCACCTCATCTAAGGGAATCAAATGATTGTAATCTGCCAGCGCCATATTGGCACAGGAAATAGCTGTGGTAGCCGCCATAACATTTCTGTTCAGGCAAGGCGCCTCTACCCTGTCGGCAATCATATCGCACACCATTCCCAGCGAAGATTGTAACGTAAGTGAAGCTGCCGCCAGCGCTTGTTCCAGGGTTCCTTTTTTAAGTTCTACGATTCCTGCCGCGGCCATGCCGGATCCTGAACCGCACTCCGCCATACAGCCGCCAACTTCAGCGGCAAAGGTGGCATGAGCAGCAATAAAGACTCCGATAATACCAGCCGCGAGCATGGCTTTCACTACTTCATCCTGCGGAATCTGTAAGGCCTTTGCAGTACCGATAAGCGCACCCGGCAAGGCACCACACGAACCGGCCGTAGGTGCAGCTACAATTACACCCATTGAGCTTTTTACTTCCATCATGGCCGAGGTAAACATCACCACATGATTGAGCACATCCCCTTGCACCAGGGCCCCTTCTTCAAAACGCTTTTTAAATGTTACCGATTGCGGCCCAAGAATTCTGTCTTTATAGGCAGTGCCCTTTAAACCCAGCGCAATGGCATTTTCCATGATTTTTACAATTGCCCTCATTTTTTCAACTACTTCATCATGGGAGATATTACCCCGTTGCGCTTCGTAATGCACCGCCAGTTGCCACAATGAAAGATTCTTATCCGCATTGTACTTCAGCATTTCATCGCAGGTAATAAAAGGAACGCTCAGGTTTTTTCTTGACAATACCGGCAAAACCGGGTTGAGTTGTTTGATGGAGCGTATCTCATCAAATGCTGATAACTCTTTAAGCAGAGTGTGGTCTAAAAACGACTGGGATTTTATTTCAATAAAAGTGGCATCACCCCAATGAACTACAAGTTCATCGGCTTCAATGGACTGCTCTAAAAACGCAAATACCTGATCGGGTGATGTAACGTAAATAAGTGTCTCATAAAAATCACCGGCCATACGCACGCCAGCGCCATCAATATTAATAACCTCAATCATTCCGCCACCGGTAGAGATGGCGATTACTTTATGGGTTTCATGTGGGTTTTTTAGTGTAATCTGATACGTATTGGGGTGCGTTGCGCCAATCGGGTGGATCTGAATATCGATTTTAATACCGGCCGTACCAACAGCCTGCAGGTATTGCGGCAACCGTTCATCGTGGGCGTCCCAACCAAGAAATCCTGAGAATAATCCCATGTCGGAACCCTGACCTTTGTGCGTTGTAGCCAGCGACCCGTTGGGATCAAATTCAATGAGCACTTCTTCTATGTCACCATCCATTAAATCACGGCACAACCGGCCGATCCGTAACGAAGCAGCACAATGCGAACTGGATGGCCCGCGCATTACCGGTCCAATAACATCATTGAAAATACTGGGATAAGATTTCATGTAATTTTTTTCTAAACTACAAATTAATACCCTCCTTTACAATCCGATTTTGCCGGGTATTATATATGATTACAACTGTATTATGGATCGTTTTTCTGATTCTTTTGGTTTGGGTGGCTGTTCTTTTAGTACTGGATTATCAGCGGCATAAGTATAATCTAGAGAATAACAGTTGGGTGAAAACAGGATTTATAGGTTTCATCGGAAATTTTTTTGATACCCTTGGCATTGGATCTTTTGCCATTGAAACGGCCTTGTTTAAATTCATGAAGCAGACGGAAGACCGTTTGCTTCCCGGCACGCTGAATGTTGCCAATACCATTGGTACGGTAACACAAGGAATCATCTTTATTAAGATTATCGAAGTGGAGCCCATCACGCTCATCGCCATGCTGGCTTCTGCCGCACTTGGCGCAACCCTTGGCGCGGGCATGGTTTCAAAATTTTCTGAAAAGCGTGTGCGCATCATTATGGGTGTGGCCTTGTTGATTACCAGCGGGTTTATGATTGCCACCAAACTAAACTGGATGGAAGGTGATGGCGCTGCAATCGGGTTAACCGGAGTAAAACTTGCCATAGGTGTTGGCGTTAATTTCTTTCTCGGGGCGTTGATGACAGCCGGCATTGGTCTTTATGCACCCTGCATGGCAATGGTGTTTGCCTTAGGGATGTCACCCCAGGTGGCCTTTCCCATCATGATGGGTTCGTGTGCCATTCTGATGCCCTTTGCATCTTACCGATTTATTAAGTCGGGGGCTTATAACCGGAGAGCTTCGTTTATCATCAGCATCACCGGATTTGTTGCCGTGCTCATTGCTGCATTCATCGTCAAATCTCTTCCATTGGATACGTTACGATGGCTTGTACTGGTGGTAATAATCTATACCGCTATCGTGATGTTGCGGTCAGGCCTGATAAAAGCATAAATCTGCTTTCCTACTTTTTTACCATCGTGGCATCCATCAGCACCCAGTTACCCGGATCGAGTACGACATTTACCGGAATAAATTCTGATGGTATGGTGAATTCATTTCGCTTTTCATTCAGCTGTAATGTCTTCAACAGGGGTTTGCCCTTTGCCGGATACAGGGCTACCTGTATCGGCATCTTAAACAAACTGCCGTCTTTCTGAACCTGCTCCAGGTTAATAGTCACTTCTTTTTTACCGGCATTGTAGCGCCAGGTTCCGTTGATTTGCAGCGCTCCGGGCTTGTATAACCATTGTTCAAAGAAATCTTTTAAATCCATTCCCGATGCTTCTTCCATTTCTCTGCGGAAGTCGGCTGTGGTGGCATTGCTGTTCATGTACTTAGCGTAATACGATCGGATTCCTTTCCAAAAGTTTTCATTGCCCACTACTCCGCGCAGCATGTGTAAAATCCAGCTTCCTTTCTGGTAGGTATGCGAACTGGTAACCTGCTCCATATCCTGCAGGTTATTGTGCACAATGCGGTAATTGGGATTCTTTAAATAAAAGGCATCAACGCTTTTTTTGCTATTGGCCAGTCCCTCCTGAAAAGCATCTTGTCCGTAGGCGTGCTCAATAAACAGTAAGGTAAAATAGGTGGCAAATCCTTCACTTAACCATACATCGTCCCAATCGTATTCGGTAACAGAATTGCCAAACCACTGGTGCGCAATTTCATGGATGATGACGTTGCGCCATCGTTCATTCCGATCGCCTACTACGGAGTTCTCACTGTAAAGAATAGCCGAAGCCGCTTCCATTCCACCGCTTACGCTATTCGACTGGATGTTGGCTAATTTTTCATATACAAACGGCCCGATAAAAGTACTGTAAAACTCCAGTACCTGTTTTGAAGGAACTGCAAAATCATAGAAGCCGGCATCACGATCCTGATGATACACCCATGTTTCAATTGACTTATGATCAAACTGATCTACATATTGAACCGCGAACCGTGCCACGCCCAGTACATACAACCACGAAGCAATAGGAACGGACTGCTTCCAGTGGGTTAAGCGCATTCCGTCAGGTAAATCGGTTTCTTCAATCTTAAGTCCATTCGACACAACCTGGTAGTGCGCAGGTGCCGTAACCACAAATTCGCACATGGCTTTGTCGTACGGATGATCAACAATAGACAACCAGTTGCGTCCTTTATCCGGCCAGTTGTCGCTGAAAAAAGTGCGGTCACCGTATTTGTTGTTGGCAATTTTTAATCCGGTGGCCGGTATCCCGGAATAGGTAATTGTGTAAGAGGTTCGTTGTTTGATTTGAGAAGGTGCAGGCAACTTTATTTTTAACTCTGCTCCTTCATGCGTAAAACTAAGATCCTTGCCACCTGATTCAACCTTACTTACGGTCATGCCCTTATTACCTAAGGCTGCAGAAGTCTTTACCAGGTCAAGCCGGAGAATGTCCACACCCTCTCCTGCATAACGAACATCAACGGTTGCTGTAACCTGTATGGCATCGGTTTGGTCAGATAGTGTAATACGGAAGACATAATTCAGTACATCAATTTTCGGATTTTTAGGATAGGTATCCGCTAACGATGTGACTGCATATAGCATCAGCCAGGCGATGATGCTCAGTATATACTTAATCATAGTGGAATTATTTGGTTTTATTTCTTAAAGGGAAGTTCAACCGCAGGGCGAAATTCGATCACTCCTTTTTCTTTTATGGTAGCTTCAACATCCTCAAGTCTGGACGGCACAAAGGCGCTGAGGTTTTCCACACCATTTTCGGTAACCAGCGCCATGTCTTCAATACGGATGTACAACTGCTCCTCGTGAATCCAAATCATGGGATCGATGGTGAATACCATACCCGGTTGCAGGGGCACGCCATGCACACGCCCCACATCGTGCACAGCCATACCCACCGGATGTTGAAAGTGTCCCCGGAATTTCAACCCATCTTCTACCGCTTTCTGGTGTGCAGGTTTTGCAAACTTTTTACCCACCAGGTATTGCTTCATATCGGTTGCAGCCTGGTCGAGTACCTCAGCAGCAGTAACACCGGGTTTGATGTACTTAAAAAGCGCATCGCGATAGGCCACAATATAATTGTATAGTTCTTTTTGCTCATTGGTGAATTTTCCATTCACCGGCCAGATGCGGGTTACATCGCTGGTGTAATAGTGATAATCGGGTGCATAGTCCATCAACACCAGGTCACCGCTTTTAAGCACATCGGTTTTATGAAAGTAATGGCCCATGTAGGCGTTGGTACCCCCGCCAACAATGGAAGCGTATCCATCGCCCCGCGCACCCTGCAAATGAAAGATGTACTTGGCAGCAGCATCCAGCTGGTATTCATAGACGCCCGGTTGTGTTGACCGCATGGCCTCCATAATGCCCAGGCCGGCAATCTGCGTGGCTTTGCGGATTAATTCAATTTCTTTCGGACTTTTAATCAACCGCATGGCATCGAGGATGGGCGACAGATCACGGATTTCAAATTGAGGAAACCTTTCCCGTAACTTTTGAATGAACAACGCTTCACGTGCTGAACTGCCATCCCAGGGATCAGCGGCAGCACGGGCCTGGGCATACAGGTTTTCATCGCGACTGTCGTTTCCGTTTTCGGCAGGACTGAATTCCGTGTACAGTAACGGTGCGGGTGGGCGGATCAATCCCGTGCCCACCAGATCAGCAGATAAAAATTCAATACCCTTTACATGGGTTACACCTGTAAGTTGTTTGATGAGCTCACTGTCTTCAGCGGACAATACTTTTCCTTCGTTGCTCTCCCTGTCCGGATCCCTATGCGGCAAATAGAGGATAACCTGCTTTGTTCTTCCATTCATTAATAAATAAGCGTGTGCTGATTCAAGACCGGTCAGGTAATAGAAAGTATTCGATTGTCGGAATACACTGAACCCCGGCAAACCGCTGGCGCCTTGAACAAGTGCGATGGCATTGTTGCCAATAGTCTCTATGATTCGCGACCTGCGTTGCGTAAATTCTTCTTTGGAAAAATCGGTTTGGTAGTGATGCTTATCCTGGGAAACCGAATGGTGAACCAACAGCAGGAAAAGCGAAGTGATGGTGATTAATCTCATACCCATAGTTATAACTTGTAGAACTTAAATATAGCTGTTTTACAAACTAAATCGCATTACTAACCGCATTATAGAAACAGGTGATTATAATCATCTTCCTGAATTGGTAAAGTCATAGTTTAAAATATGTAGAAGGTCGAAATTGAACTTGAACATGTAGATGTATCATTTTACCCTATTGTTATGAAAGCATTATTTGATGGAAAAGTGGCGTTGGTTACCGGGGCAGGTTCAGGCATTGGCCGTTCAACAGCTTTGTTGTATGCCCGCGAAGGTGCCAGCGTGGTGGTATCTGATGTGAATGAACAAGGCGGAACAGAAACGGTAGAGTTGATTAAAAAAGCCGGAGGAAAGGCCACCTTTGTAAAGGCTGATGTGAGCAAACCCGAAGACCATGAGAACCTGGTAAAAAAAACTATCGGGATATACGGGCGTTTGGATATTGCCTGCAACAATGCAGGCATTGGAGGCGAAAGCGCCCCGGTTGGGGAAATGACCATTGAAGGCTGGCAGAAAGTAATCAGAATTAACCTGGATGGGGTATTTTATGGAATGCACTATCAGATTCCGGAGATGCTTAAACAAGGCAAGGGTGCGATCGTTAACATTTCATCTATTCTGGGACAGGTTGCTTTTGGCAATGCAGCCGCCTATGTTGCCGCGAAGCATGGTGTTGTGGGCCTTACAAAGACTGCCGCTCTTGAATACTCCTCAAAAGGAATCCGGATTAATTCCGTTGGGCCGGCTTTTATTAAAACACCCCTGCTGGAGAATGCCGGACTTGATGAGAATGTGAAGAATTTGCTGGTATCGTTACATCCCATTGGGAGATTGGGTGAGCCTGAGGAAGTTGCTGAACTGATTATATGGTTAAGTTCTGATAAAGCCTCGTTTGTAACAGGAGGTTATTATGCCATTGACGGGGCCTATCTGTCGCAATAGGAACTACCCGTAAATCTCCTGAGCCAGGCGGTAGGTATTGGCATGGGCCTCAATAATATCGCGAAAATCGGGAGAGTATCCCCCACCCATGCTGGCCACAAGAGGAATGTTGTTTCGCTTTGCTGCTTCCAGCACGATGCGATCGCGCTGTTTGCATCCTTCACGGGTAATACTCAGTTTTCCCAACGCATCGGTTCCAAGGATATCCACGCCTGATTGGTAGAAAATAAAATCCGGCTGCACGTGGTCCAGCAGGTATTTCAGGTTCGTATCGAGTGTTCGCAGGTAGAAGGCATCATTGGTACCATCCGGAAGCCCGATGTCCAGGTCGGACGATTCTTTCAGGAGGGGGTAATTATTGGCTCCGTGCATACTAAAGGTAAATACACGAGGATCATTTCGGAAAATCTGGGCAGTTCCGTTTCCCTGGTGCACATCCAGATCGACCACCAGAATTTGCTTCACCCGGTTTTTCCCTAAAAGGTAATTTGCTGCAATGGCGATATCATTCAGCAGGCAGAACCCCTCTCCTTTATAGGTAAACGCATGATGTGTGCCCCCGGCAATATTCATGGCTACCCCATATTGCAATGCAAACTCGGTGCATTGAACGGTTCCATTCATAATGGTAATTTCCCGGTTAATCAATTCAGCCGAGAGTGGAAAACCCGTTCTTCGGATTTCTTGATCAGAAAGGCTTAAATTCTTAAGCCTTTGCCAGTACTGTTCATCGTGGGTTTGAAGAATCAAAAGCTCATCAATAGGGCAAGGAGCGAAAAGGTTCTCTTCCCTGATGGTTCCTTCATGCAAAAGTTGTTGGGGTAAAATCTCATATTTACTCATCGGAAACCGATGGTTTGGAGGCAACGGAAGAACGTAAACAGAAGACCAGGCTACTTTAAGCATTTTGAAAACTCAACGTAAAATAAAGAACAGTTGGCGTACACCAACTGTTCAGTATTTCAGATAAAGCATTTTTAATTAATGTTTATGCTCATGCTTTTGGCCGCTTTCTTTATTGTACCATGCGTCCTGAATGGCATGGAACAGATCGTGAAGATCGGTAAGGGCCACACCAATCTCTTCATCGGTACCGGTTTTCACGAGTTCAGCAAACGAGGCAGTTTCGTTTTTAAGATTAGCTAAGTGTTCCTTCATTTGCTCGGTATCTACCTTTTTTGGCAGGGCAGCATCGGCCCACTGTGCAGCATTCGAAGCCATTTCGGCTGCATTAGCCTTTGCAGGCTCCAGGTTAGCAGAATCCTTGAACGGGTGAAAACTTTCAGCCATAAGCATATGGAAAGCATCCATCTGGGGCCACTCAGTCTGCTCGGCTGTTTCTTCCTTTTTACCCGAACATGCGGCCCAGGCCAAGGCCGTCAGTAAAATCAGATTAACTAGAAGTTTGTTCATTGAATATATGTTTTGGTTTGCGCAAAAATAAAATAAATCTCAGTTCCGTTCGCGCCTGAAATACTTTCTGCTTTCAATTAACAGAATAACCCTGTGTAGTAGGTCGTAGTAGAGGGTAATGAAAAGCACTATCGTCATCAGCCAGATTACCGCGATATTAAAATAGAAGGTATCGAAAATGCGGCCAGCGAAATGCTTGGTGGGCTGGTAAAAATTGGCGGTATAGTCGAAGAAGTGCTTAGGCCTGTGCTCTTCCATATAGATGGGAAAGTATTTTTGAATAAGGTGGCCTTTGTACTCTACAATCCGCTGCTGTGCTGTGGCATTTTTCACCCAATCTCCAACTTCTTTATTGGCATATCGCTTTCTCAAGTTTTCATAGAAAAGTTCATCGTCTGGTGTTCTTGTTCTCTTCATAATGTACTCATCGCGACTGGTCGTGGCTTGATTCAAACGAACTGTATAATAATTTTTTAGCTTACCCAGGAAACGCTGGGTTGAACTATAGGCAATGGAATCAAATTTTCCTGCTTCGAGTTGCGCGATTTCAGGAAGTTTGTCTTCGCCAACCAATTTCAACTCATTGGCAATTTCAGCGCGTAATAAGCCCAACGTATAATTCAGTTCCCGATGGTCAGGGTTTCGCCAGTGTGTCCGGTTGTTTAAACATAACGAAAGCTTTGACTCGAGTTCAGGGATAAGATACCTGCGTTTAAAGTCTGCTATAGCAATGGTTTTGTCCCATTCATACAATTCTTTCTCATACGGGTTATCCCGAAACTGGGTAACCATAAATGCCTCGAATGCCCACCGCGATGCCATGATGTCGCCCATCAGGGGCACGCCCACCGGCTCCCCTACTTGTGGATTAAATCGATCAAACTGAATAACCACCCCACTCAATAAAAGCTGGGGTATGATCAGCAGCGGAATAAGAATATAAATGGTAACGGCCGAATTAAATGCCGAACTGATGTTTAACCCAAGAATATTGGCAAAGCAAGCCGTACTGAACAGGATGGACCAATAGCGCAGCTCCGTTAACGGAATTTCAAGAACCAGGTTTCCTACTATGAGAAAGAGGAATGTCTGAATTGCAGAGATGGTGAACAAGACCAGCACTTTTGAGAACAAATAACTGGCCCGGCTTAAGTGCAGGAACTTCTCGCGCTTTAATATCTTCCGGTCGCGGAAAATCTCTTCAGCACTCAACGTGAGTCCGAAAAACAGGGCCACCACAACACTCATAAAAAAATAAACCGGGATATTCTGGTTATCGTAAAACGAATACCGCGCCTCATTACCGCCAAGCACATTGTAGTACTTTACCATGAAGCTAATGAAGAATGCAAGCACCGGTGCTTCCAGGAGGTTAATGTACAGGTACTGTTTGTTAGCGAGTTTAGCCAGTACATCGCGGATCATAAAAATTTTCAACTGGCTTCTCTTCCCGGCAATTGCCTGTGTTTCGGGCAATGGATCCTGAGAATGTTCTACGCGCGCGATTTTTAACCTCTGTTTAAAATACTGATACCATTGCCCTGGTGAAATTTTTCGGGTATTGGTTAAGCGACCGTATTCATTAACAACTTTTGTTTCAATGATATTAAATACCTGTTCCGGGTTAATGTTCCCGCATTCCGGACAGGCACCTTGTGTTTTATTGGCTGCATTAATGATATCTCGGAAATAGATAACCGATTCTACAGGGTTTCCATAATAAATCTGGAAGCCGCCCACATCAAGAATCAGCAACGTATCAAACATCTTAAAGATATCAGACGATGGCTGGTGAATGACCACAAAAACCATCTTGCCGCGAAGGGAAAGCTCTTTGAGCAGATCCATGATGTTCTCTGAATCGCGCGAAGACAACCCGGAGGTTGGCTCATCCACAAACAATATGGTGGGCTCACGCAGCAGTTCCAATCCGATGTTGAGTCGTTTTCGTTGCCCGCCACTTATTGTCTTTTGCATGGGTGAGCCTACTTTCAGATTGCGGGTTTCACTGAGCCCCAACTGATTAAGCACCCGCTCAACCAATTCGGCAACCTGCTCTTTAGTGTACTCACCAAAACACAGGCGGGCGGCATAGTAAAGGTTTTCGAAAACGGTCAGGTCTTCAATCAACAGGTCATCTTGTGGAATATAGCCAATAATGCCCTGCACTTTTGCCGGATTTTCGTGGATGTCGATGCCATTGATGGCAACCCTGCCACTGGATGGGGTTTCCGATCCGTTGAGCACACTGAGCAAGGTTGATTTACCCGAGCCGCTGGCTCCCATAATGCCGATGAGTTTGCCGCCTTGCTCAGCTATATTGATGTTTTGCAAACCTGCCCTGCCCGATTTGAAATGATAAAAGATGTGATCGGCCGTGAAGGTGATTTTCTGCAACTGCTCGCCAACAAGAAAACGACTGACGATATCGCTGTAATAAATGGGTTCAATCTTGTCGCCCCTAATGGTGCTGCCGGTTGGAAAGATGTCAACCTTCCGGCTTTTAAGCGGAATGCTGTTGAGGTAAAGTACCGATATACCCAGGTATTTTATGAAATACGTGTCCTC
>JBKBOE010000053.1:12243-20737 GCA_046294915.1 Cyclobacteriaceae bacterium
ACTTAAGGATGGCCACAAGCCCGTTAATATTCTTTTCAATAATCCGGGGGCCGGGGTATGGCTTATCGTCATAGCCCTCATCAATTACCAGAACATTTGGTGCAGAGAGTTCATCAATGTCCTGCCCTGTTACAAAATTTCTGAGGGCATCAATCTCTTTCCGTGGAATTTTGAGAGCCTGACCGATATAGAATACCAGATTCTCCTGACGCTCGGAAATTTCACCGTCTGCAAACACCAGTTCTATGATCTTGATAATCAAGACCAGTTTTTGCTGCATGGTAAGGGCCTGATTAACCTGTTTGCTGATCTGCATAATTCGCGACCAGTCATCCACAAACTGAATGGTTTCCGGGTCCAGCGTGCTCAGGTCTTGCGCTGATTCAATTTTGTAGTTTTTACAGAAATCATCGAACAGGTTGAGATAATATTTGGTGGAGTCACGGTTCAGATGAAGGCTGAGAAACTCCTTGATGTTATTCCGCTCATCTTCAGTAATTCGCTCGCGCGCTACGATAGCAAAAAGTTGAATAATTGCCTTTAATAGTTCTTCACTCATGCACAGGAAATACGGCCTAAAATAGCCCTAAAATAGAAATTAAACGAAGGAACCGGTCGGAAGGCCGAATTAGTGAACCATAAAAAAAAACGCTAACTTGGTGCATTCCATGTAATAAATTCAGGGTTCAACCGACCAACCACCTAAACTAAACGTAATCTATGAAAATCAAATTTTTAGCCATGATCACCTGTCTGGCAGCAAGTACAATGCTTCACGGCCAGTCAGTTGATGACATTATTAAAAAGTATTTCGAAAACACCGGGGGCATCGACAAATGGAAAGCGCTTAACGGATTAAAAATCAATGCCAAATTCAATCAGCAAGGCATGGAAATTCCGCTGGAAATCGTGCAGTTGAAAGATGGCCGGCAATGCACATCAATTTCCTTTCAGGGAATGGAGATTAAGCAGGGCGTATATGACGGTTCAACGCTGTGGTCAACTAACTTTATGAATATGAAGGCCGAACGAAGCGATGCCGAGGCCACCGAAAATTTTAAACAGGAAATTGGCGATTTTCCCGATCCATTTTTAAACTATAAGGAGCGTGGCCTGAAGGCCGAATTTGTAGGAAAAGAGACCATTGAAGGTACGGAGTGCTTTAAAATCAAGCTGACCAAAAAGCCCATAAAGGTTGACGGAGTACTCACTGACAATGTATTGTACTATTATTTTGATGCCGAAAACTACGTACCGGTGTTAATGGAAAGTGAGATTAAAACCGGGCAGGCCAAAGGCATGACTCAGCAAATTACCTGGAGCGATTACCAGGAAGTTGACGGACTGATGATGCCCTTCACCATGGCACAGGGTGTGAAAGGAATGGGAAGTAATGCGCTAACCATTACAGCCTACCAACTTAATCCCAAAGTGGATGAGGCAATATTTAAATTTCCAGAAGGTAAATAACTATAATTACTTGATTATCAAATAGTAATAAAGGCTTGACAAACAAACTTGTCAAGCCTTTTTGCTTTTACACTAACATTCCATTTTAAATTTTCACTGCATGAAAACGTTTATTCTTCCCATTGTCTTGCTGGCTCTGCTAGCACCAGCGCGCGCACAGGATGCCATATCCCGCGGCAAGGAGTTGTTTGGTGACCTGAAAGCCCGCCATATCGGTCCGGCCATTATGAGCGGCCGGATAACCGACCTGGAACTGCACCCTACCAATGCCCGCATTATTTACGCAGGCACAGCGGGTGGCGGTGTATGGAAAAGCAATAATGGCGGGGCTACCTTCAACTCCATTTTTGATGACTACTGCCAATCCATTGGTGCGGTTGAAGTTGATCCCACCAACCCCGACAACGTGGTTTGGGTGGGCACGGGTGAAGTGTGGACCCGGAACAGTGTATCGGTTGGTGATGGATTGTACAAGACAAATGATGGCGGTTCCTCATGGCAGAAAATGGGCTTTGAAAAATCAGAACGAATTGCCGGCATCCAGGTAAACCCAAAGAACTCCAACGAAATTTACGTAGCTGTACTCGGGCCACTTTGGAGCGACAGTGATGAACGGGGTCTCTATAAAACTACCGATGGGGGCAAAACCTGGAACAAGATTCTCTTTGTAAACAAAACAACAGGATGCAGCGACCTGGTTCTTGACCCAAACGATCCGAACATCGTTTATGCCGCATTTTGGGAAGTACGCAGAACGCCCTGGTCGTTCAACTCAGGTGGAACAAACAGTGCTTTGTATAAATCAACCGATGGTGGTAAAACTTTTTCAAAAATTCATAACGGCTTTCCAAAAGGTAAACTTGGCCGCCTGGCCATTGCTGTTGCTCCTTCCAGCCCGAACATCCTCTACACCGTAATTGAGTCTGAGCAGGATAAGGACAAAGGCCTGTACCGCAGCGATGATGCGGGTGCAAGCTGGAAACAACTCAATAATGATTTCGAATTGCTTGTGCGCCCGTTCTACTTTTCCAGAATTGAGGTCGATCCCCGAAACCCCGATGTTGTAGTGAAAGCCGGACTTATGGGCTCCATCTCGCGTGATGGCGGCAAAACCTTTAAAAACCTAGGTCCCAACCACTCTGATGTTCACGACATTGTATTCGACATTAAAGATTCCGATCGGATGTATGTAGCCACCGATGGCGGTGTTTACCGTTCATGGGATGGTGGCACTACGCTCGAAATTGTTGAAAATATTCCCGTGTCTCAATTCTACCACGTAAGTGTTGATGACGAGGAACCGTACAATGTGTATGGCGGATTGCAGGATAATGGTTGTTGGTTTGGACCTTCCAGTTCTCCGGGAGGCGTTGAAGCAAAAGACTGGGTACGTGTTGGCGTTGGCGATGGTTACCGCGTTTATCGCCATCCCACAAAAAAACTCATCTACTCCGAGATGCAGGGAGCCGAAAATGTTTGGCGGTTTGATCCAGCCAAGGATCAGGCAAAAACCATCCAACCCTTACCTGCCAAAAACGATCCGAAACTACGGTTCAACTGGAATGCATCATTAACCATAAGCCCTAATAAGCCCGACCGGGTTTATATCGGCAGCCAGTTTGTTCATCGCTCTGACGACATGGGTGAAACGTGGGTAAAAATTTCACCTGATTTGACCACAAACGACAAGGCCAAACAAAATCAGGAAGATTCCGGTGGGCTTTCACGGGATAACTCAGGAGCAGAAAACCATTGCACAATCTTTACCATTGCTGAATCTCCCCTTGATGAAAACATTGTTTGGGCCGGTACAGACGATGGCAACCTGCAGGTTACCCGCGATGGGGGCAAAACCTGGACGAATGTGGTGGCCAATGTTCCGGGCCTTCCTAAAAACACCATGGTGTATCACGTTGAAGCCAGTGTTTTCGGTAAAGGCAATGCCTATGCTGTGTTCACAGGCTATCAAACCGGTGATATGAACACGTATGTGTACAAGACCACCGACTTTGGTGCAACCTGGAAATCCATTGTAACACCTGACATTTACGGCTTTGCAAGAAACATCCAAGAGGACTATGAAAATGAAAACCTGCTGTTTCTCGGTACTGAATTCGGACTTTACATTACCATTGACGGTGGCAAAAGCTGGCTGAAATTCACCAACAATATGCCGGCAGCCAACGTTCACTTCATTGAACTGCATAAACGTACAAATGACCTGGTTATTGCCACACACGGGCGCGGGGTAATTATTATTGACGACATCAGCCCGCTACGCCAACTCAATGATGAGGTGTTGAACAAAGAACTGCATTTTTTCAAAACCAGGCCAACGGTAATAAACGAATCGAATGGGTTCGGTGGTGCGAGCACCGAAACTCAGTTTGTGGGTGCCAACGCCAGCACTGCAGCACGTATTATCTACTATCAGAAAAAAAGACACACTCTTGGTAAAATGACACTCGAAATTCAGGATGCGAATGGAAACAAGGTTACGGAACTTACTCCGGCCAAAGCAAAAGGAATTAATATTGTGGATTGGAACTACAGTGTTAAACCTCCTAAGATAGCCGCTGCTAAAACATTTGCTTTTGGCGGTTTTACATCCATGCGTGTTCCGGCTGGTACATATAAAGTCGTTATCCAAAAAGGTAAAGAAACGTATACCAATAACCTGGTTATTGAATACGATAAACGTTCTGATATACCCCTTGCCGACAGGAAACTGCAGGAAGAAACAACACGCAAACTGTATCGGATGTCGGAGGAATTGGCGTACCTGGTGTACGAATTGGATGAGAACCTTAAACTTGCCGAAAGTTTGAAGACAAAGGCCCCATCAGCAGCTAAAACAGTAACTCCATTTATTACGGAGCTCACCAAACTCAAAGAAACCTTAGTGGTAACAAAGGGCGACAACTATGTTGGTGGCGCTGAACCACAACTGCGCGAGCGCCTGGCTGAATTGTACAGTAAAGTTGCGCAAAGCTTTTATAAGCCCAATACGGCCGAGCTTGATAATCTGGAGGCATTGGAAAACAGATTCAATACAGCCAAAACTGACTTCAAAAAGATTAAAGATAAGCATCAGGCCAAAATCAACGATCTGGCTAAGAAAAACGGATTGGAATTGGTTGCCCTTAAGCCTTTTGAGGAATTTGTTAAGGAACCTTAAACCGAAAGGAGATCATTCATCAGGGCGGGGACTACCCGCCCTCTTTTTATCCGATTTTGAACGTGATCAGATCACTGAGTACCAATAAGCCTTCTCGCAGGTATTCATCATCCAGTTTAAGAAATGTGGGCCCCTCTCCTTCTTTATCAAGTTTTACATCACCCGGCTTCCGGGAATTTCTTTTCTTTTCAGATTCTTCCAATTCTCTACGCCTTATTTCTTCGTTAAGCGAAATCCGGGTTTGTGTAAGGCTTTTCCGGGTCTCTTCCGTTTGAGCCACCAGGTCGATCAGTTGCGGGTCTTTTTTTAAACGCTCCTGGTAGGAACGCATAAGGCTCGCAAGCACCTTATCATTAATGAATGGAGATTTCTGGTACATCGTACTGCGGATTTCATCCCATGGAAGTGCACTTTTGCTTGAACGTTCACCAAACTGTTCAGCATCAAGGGCACTGGGAAATTTAATGTCGGGAGTAACCCCCTTGAATTGCGTGCTGTTGCCTGTAACCCGATAAAATTTCTGAAATGTGAGTTTTAAAGAGCCGACTTCCTCTTTTGGAGAATTTACATACCGATCCAGTTCGATAATAAATTGGACTGTTCCTTTTCCGAATGACGATTCGCCAACAACAACACCGCGGTGATAATCCTGAATTGCCCCGGCAAATATTTCGGAGGCCGAAGCACTGAAGCGGTTAATCATCACAACAAGGGGCCCGTTATAGCTTATTCCGGCATCGTCATCACTTTTAATTTCAGTGCGGTTATTCGAATCTTTAACCTGAACAACAGGTCCGCTTTTAATAAACAAACCTGTAAGGTTAATGGCTTCCTCCAGGGATCCACCACCATTATTACGTAAATCCATTACCAGTCCGTCAACTCCTTCCTTTTGCAATTCAGCTAGTAAACGTTTTACATCCTTAGTCGTGCTGTTGAAATTCGGATCGCCTTTCTGGTAAGCTTCCCAGTCAAAATAAAAGCTGGGCAGTGTAATAACACCAAGTTTCATCTGCCGGCCGTCCTGCAGATATTCAATTACCTGCTTTTTGGCCGTTAAATCTTCGAGTTTGATCTTATCACGAATAAGCTTTACCACTACAGGTTGGCCGGTTACACCGGTTTCTGCTGGCAGAATGGTAAGCCTGACGGTAGTTCCCTTCGGACCTTTTATCAGTTTAACTACATCATCAATGCGCCATCCTATAACATCAACCATTTCACCATTCTCCCCCTGCGCTACACCGATAATGCGGTCATTAACATTTACCAGTTTGGTTTTTTCTGCAGGTCCGCCAGGCAAAATTTCCACCACTTTGGTGTAGTCGTTTTCCGTTTGAAGTCTTGCTCCTATACCTTCAAGCGATTGCGACATGCTTTGCTTAAACAAATCGGCACGCCTTGGAGAAAAGTAATTTGTATGAGGATCATACGCTTCGGTAATGGCATTCATGTAATACGTAAACACATCTTCACTGTTGGTTTGCTTCATGGATTTCACGAAACGCTCATAGCGGGTACGAAGGGTTTCCTGAATCTCGGATGCAGTCTTTCCGGTTATTTTCAGACTCAACGCCTGGTTTTTAATAATCAGGGTCCAGATATCATTTAATTCCTTTTCTGAACTTGCCCACATTGCTTTTTCGCGGTCAACTTCATAGTACTCATCTTTTGAATAATCAAACTCCTTTGTAATCAAATGCTTCAGAACAAAATCCATTCGTTCCTGAAAGCGCTTTTTAAAGACCTCATAAATCTCAAAGGCAGGTTCTACTTTTTCATTTCGGGTCATATCATCCAACAGAAATCGGTACTTGTTGAATGAATCAATATCCGATTTCAAAAAATAGCTCCGCTGATTATCCAGATTGGTGATATACGCATCGAGAATTGCCGAAGAAAGTGAGTCGTTAAAACGGAGTTTTCGGTAGTGGCTGGTCTCCAGAATCTGGGTTATCACTCTGGCCTGCTTTCCAAACACCGGTCGCACAGCAAGTACCGAATCAACCGGGGTTATACGGGCCCAGGTTAATGCCGGAAGCAGGTATAACAAAATAATCAACTTCTTAAACTTCTTCATACGATATTCTAAAACGTAAACTTCAGGCAAAAGATATGCCTCTTTCTTCAGGCCTTGCTCGAATCAAATTCACTTAAAAACTTCTGTGCCTCATCGAGGTTCTGAAACTCGTAAAGCTTTTTATTACCCGCAATGGTGTGAATTTCAACCCGCACCAGGTCAACGTCCTTATTTTGCCTGAATTTGAATTTTTCCTTCTTATAGTCTTCCGCTTGCTTGGTGGATATGTTGAAAGAAGTTGCCCGTACCGATTTGCAGTAGCTGCATTGATAATGCTTGACCAATTCACCGGGTTGGGTACCCTCAGGCATTTTGATAATCTCTTCTTTGGTTACCCGCATGGTGTAGAAGCCGCAACTGTTGCATTGTAATGCTTGCAGCCTGCCCTGGTACTTTTCAATCTTTACATCACCGGTTTTCTCATCAATCCAAACATCATAATCGATGGAGAACACATTCTCCTCGGCAATCATGCCTTCGTCAAGGTGAACATCTTCTTCCTCTTCACTGAGCAAGCGCATTTTATTGCCGGTTTTAGGATTGATTCGAGGGGCAAGGCGGTAGCGTTTCAGTTTTTTATCAAGCTTTGTTGGGTAGTAATATTCAAGCACAAGGTAGGCCACATAGGCGATCAGCGTTCCCCCTGCAATCGACATAAACAGGCGCGTAAAAAACCACACCTCCACCTCCTTCATTTCGTGCATGCCGTACAGGTTAATAGCCAAGGTTGCCGCAACGCCAAAGCAATAAAAAACCAGCTTATAGGTTTTAATCTCCCTGGCATTGATATAGTCGTACTTCAGGTGGTACTCGGAAATGCTGGAGACGCGCAGGTTGTGCAGCAGGTAAATAACAATGCCTGCGGCAAACATGATAATAGAACCGAGTATCATGGAGTTATTCCATGCCACCAAAAACGGACTCATTTCAATATAATCCATAACTTAATGTTACCTTTAATTCAATGGAAAGATAAGGAATACGTTCGGGACAAATCAATTATTGCTTCCATGCGCAAAACATTCTTCCGTTTACTGGCCAGCCTCAACAAAGTTGTGTTACCCCGATACAGCAAGAAGGACATTAGCCGCCTCAGCAAAACCGGAAAATTGATTGTGGCATTCCGCTATTGGGTCACGATTAATTCTCTTGATTAGCTGGTATAACTCCCTAATTACTAGTCTTTTATAAAAATTTAAGTGTAAACCCCTTAAAACACTGAAATTTTGCGTAAAAATTTTGTGTAATTTTACACATATAAATTTGATATTTTTAATTTTAATGAATAATATTGTGTATAAATGCACAAAATTATGACTGACTTAGATAGAAGAAAACTGGAATTTGAGCTTAGAAGCTTCACTTCCAGAAACTTTGAGAGGCCATCTGAATGCAGGAATCTGGAACAGATCCGATTTTATGTGAAGGAACTCTGCTCTAAAATCAAGGAATACCAGGAAAGATTCGATTACGTTCCCAATTGGGCTTACTCCCTGCTTGCCCAGTACAATGCCAAGCAGAACTATATGATTCACATCGAATTCAGGAATACGTATCGGTAATGCGGTATATCCCCTCCCCTATTACCCCCCAATTTGACCTGCTTTATAGCGCTACGGCTAATAAATCGGGCAGGATGCAATACCATAAGGTTAAACCTGGACTGAGCAAGGTGAGAATAAGCAGGGCTGAGTTCATTAAGGCATACAATTCAACACGTATTCTCGGGATCAAGCCCATACAGGTTCCCGGATCGGAAGCCGATT
>JBKBOE010000054.1:0-20457 GCA_046294915.1 Cyclobacteriaceae bacterium
GCCGATGGCATGTACACCAATGCCACGTTCAATAAAGCAACCGATCTGATGGCTTGTATTTATCAGAATTCTTCCGTGCCGCCCAATGTGTATCTAATGAGCCTGAAAGATATGAAGTTGCGCAAAATCACATCAGTTAATGATGATTTTGAAGGTAAACCGCATGCTAAGACTGAAGTGATTTCCTGGAAATCGAAAGACGGAAAATATACCATTGACGGACTACTTACTTATCCGGCCAATTACCAGGCAGGCAGAAAATATCCGCTCATCCTGAATATTCATGGAGGCCCTGCCGGTGTGTTTACTCAAAACTATACAGGTGCCAGTGGCATTTATCCGTTACAGGCTTTTGCCAGCGAAGGATACGCTGTGTTACGTCAAACTCCGCGCGGATGTTCCGGCTTTGGGGTGGAATTCCGCCAGGCCAACAAGAACGACTGGGGTTTTGGTGACTATGACGACATCATGGCCGGTGTTGATAAAGTAATTGCCGATGGCATTGCCCACCCGGATAGTTTATGTGTAACCGGATGGAGCTATGGCGGCTACATGACTTCGATGATCATCACAAAAACCAACCGGTTTAAAGCGGCTATGGTTGGCGCAGGCGTTACCAACCTGATAAGCTTTACGGGCACGGCCGATATTCCCGATTTTATACCCGATTATTTTGGTGGAGAAATGTGGGACCGTACCGATGTATATGCCCGGCACTCCGCCATGTTTGCAGTAAAAAATGTAAAAACGCCAACCCTGGTTATCCACGGAGAGCGCGATTTGCGCGTACCGATTTCGCAGGGACAGGAGTTATACATGGCATTAAAAAGACTGGGTGTAAAAACACAAATGGTTTCGTATCCGCGAACACCGCACGGGCCGCAGGAACCCAAGTTTATTCAGGATATTGGCGAACGGATTATCGACTGGTTTAATCAGTTTAACCGGGGAGTTGCCGGTAAACCAACAGGTACAAATTGATTTAGTGTTAGCGCTTCGCTTTCTTTGAAATCAGCGGGATTCAATGTCATTTAAAAAATATTTCGGGCTTATTATAATACTGGTTGGCCTTGCATCGCCTCTTTGGGGTCAGCAGCAATTTACACATCCGGTAACACTTACGCAGGCTGAAGTGCCGGTGTCCTTCATCCGGTTTATGGATAAAGTGGAGCAGGAAACGGGCGTGAAGTTTTTCTATGAACCAATATGGGTGGAATACCTTACCATTAACAGCGCGTATACCAATTTACCGTTAAGCCGTATTTTAGATCAGGTGCTGGAAGGTTCAGACATTACCTATACAGCATTAGGCGACTACGGCATCATACTGGTTAAAGATCCGACCAGGGAAATTGAACGTCAGCGCCTGCTTACCAAAGCGGTGGCTGAGCGAAAAAAAGTAGAGCAATTGCTTCTTGGCGATCCGGCCGATTACCATCCGGATAAAAAACTGATTTTGCGTGGTGTGGTTACAGATGAAAAAACTTCTTCGCCTGTAAGGCAGGCTACCGTAATGGTACTGAATGCTCAACGGGGTACTACAACCAATGAACAAGGCGCTTATGAATTAACCCTTGAGCCGGGTAATCATTTGGTCAGCTTCAGTCATGCCAATTATTCCGAGAAAATTATTGATCTGCGCATGTATGCCAGCGGGCGTTTGAATATGATTTTGGAGGAGGTTCCGATTATGTTGGAAGAGGTAATCGTAACCGACCAGGCCATTGTCAGCTCAACCATCGGGCAGGCTACGCTGCGGGTAAGTAATATGAAGCGTGCCCCGGTTTTTCTGGGCGAAGTGGACTTAGTGAAACAGGTACAAACGCAGGCGGGTGTAACCACCGTAGGCGAACTGGCTGCCGGCTTTAATGTGCGCGGGGGCGGAACCGATCAAAACCTGGTATTGTATGACGGACTGCCCGTTTTTAATACATCGCATGCCCTGGGATTTTTCTCCGCATTTAATTCCGATGCACTAAGCCAGGTTTCCTTTTATAAAGGAGGGATACCGGCAGAGTTTGGTGGCAGGGCCTCATCGGTTTTAAACGTTACCTCCAAAGAGGGAGACTATTCCCGCTGGACGGGCAGCGGAGGTATTGGGTTTGTTTCAACGTTTTTAACCTTGGGCGGCCCAATCAAAAAAGACACTACTTCGGTAATTGCTTCGCTTCGGGCAACTTATTCCGATTGGATGCTCGATATGGTTAACTCGGATTACGCTTCATTGCAAAACAGTACGGTTCAGTTTTTTGACGGCTCCTTTAAACTGGCCCATAAATTTTCAACAAGAACAAAAATCATTCTTTCAGGCTATGCCAGCCGCGATCGCATGCAGTTAACCAACGATACGCTGTTTCAATGGAACAATTTTGCAGTATCGGCCAGAATTGATAATGCCGTTAATAGCAAACTCTTTTACAGCATCACACTGGGAGCCGGCAACTACGAGTACACCCTTCGTGAGCCCGATGCCCGCGAAGCCTTTGACCTTTCCTATGGCGTATTTTATCCTACCCTTAAAGCCGACTTTAATTACAATGGGGACAAGCCAATTGCCTTTGGGTTTCAATCCACATACTACAACTTTAAACCCGGCAACCTTAAGCCAACAACGGCTGAATCGCTGACCAGCGCTGTTTCAATTGCTGCCGAGAATGCTGTTGAAGCCGGTATCTATTTCAGTGAATCATTTAAACTGGGAAACCGCATCAACCTGGATGCCGGTATCCGTTACGCACTGTATGCTCGCCTGGGGCCCGGAACGCTTTATCAGTATCAACCGGATGAACCGTTAACACCACGAAACGTAATCGACTCCACCGTTTATTCGGCCGGCAGCGTAATGAAGTTTTACCACGGGCCTGAACCGCGTATTGCTATGCGCTATTCGCTTAACCCGTTCAGTTCGGTAAAGCTGGGCTACGACCGCCTATATCAGTTCGTTCATCTGGTCAGTAATACAGCTGCCATTACCCCGGTTGATGTATGGCAATCCAGCAACAACTTTTTCAGGCCACAACTGGCTGATCAGGTGTCGGCCGGATACTTCCGGAACCTGAAAGAAAACAGGTATGAGGTTTATGGTGAGTTGTTCTTTAAGCATATAGCCAACATTCTTGATTTTAAAGATGGCGCCAGTTTAATTTTAAACGATAAGCTTGAAACAGCATTGCTTCCGGGTACAGCAAAAGCATATGGTGTAGAACTTTCGGCAAATAAACTCAGGGGTCGGCTACAAGGGGCTATGAACTATACCTTCTCGCGCTCCTTCAGGCAGGTTAATGGTACGTTCGACATAGAGAAGATAAATGACGGGAAGTTTTTCCCTGCCAATTTTGACCAGCCCCATGTGGTTAACCTTTCCTGGCGGTATGCCATTAGCCGGAGGCATTACTTTTCAGGAAACTTTACCTACCACACCGGGCGGCCGGTTTCGCTGCCGGCTCATATCTATTATGTGGATGGTATCGGCATTTCTGATTTTCCGGAGCGAAACACCTATCGATTGCCTGACTATCACCGGCTGGACATAGCCTTTATTATTGAGGGTAACCACAAGCGAAAAAAACTGTGGGATGGCACCTGGGTTATCTCAGCATATAACCTTTATTCAAGAAAAAATGCGTACTCCGTTTTCTTCCAGGAAGATCAGTGGGGTATTCTTAAACCCTACCAGCTTTCTGTTGTAGGTTCAATTATCCCAACAGTGAATTATACATTTAAATTTTAATGAGGATTGTGAAGAAAATAGTGATTGTTGTGATTGTGGCGTTGACGGGAAGTTGTGTGGATCCGTTCAACGTTCCTAAAATAACCTCTACACCCCAGCTGGTGGTTGATGCCACCATTACCGATGAACCCGGGCCGCATACGGTAACCCTATCCTATACCTCAACACTTTCAAACGATTATACCAACCTGACTTTCGTAACCGGTGCAACGGTTCGTATTACCGATGAGACAACGGATAATACAATTGTGCTCGCAGAAGCTGTTGCCGGAAGATATCAAACACCCCCGAACTGGAAGGTGCAGGTTGGCAGAGAATATTCCCTTCACATACAACTGGCTGATGGACGCGAGTTTCGATCCGATACACAGAAGGTTGCTCCTGCCGGAGAGATTGATAGCCTGGCATTGATTTTCCTTCCAAATTCGATTAACCAAAACGATCCCTCCCTGCCTCAGAATTCATACGGAATTTATGTTGACTCAAAAGGGGTTGAGGGGGAGCCAAATTTATTTCGCTGGCGGTGGACGGGCACGTATGAGGTGGAAACCGATCCTGCCAATAAAACCAGAATTGACCCGGATTGCGGTTGCGAAGTGCCCGACCCGCCTGCCTGTGCCTTTGGCATTTGCAGTTGTTGTGTTTGTTGGGTGAACGATTTCAGCAGCAGGGCTATGGTATCCAATAATGAGCTAAGTACCAATTATACTTTCTACAATGTTTTCCTTGGTAAAATTCCGGTTGAACCTTTCCGGTTTTTCAGAAAGTATCATATCGAAGTGGAGCAGCTCAGCCTTTCAGAATCAGCATACAATTTCTGGAAACTGGTACAGGCACAGCAGCAGGGCGCTACCGATATTTTTCAGCCCAACGTAATTAAAATAAGGGGCAACCTTGAATCGGTGACTAATCCGGGCGAAAAGGTTTTTGGAATGGTGGCATTTGCTTCCGTTACTAAAACTTCACGGTTTATTTACCGGCATGAGGTGCCCGTAACCATCCTGGATCCACCGCTTCTCCGGGAGGATTGCCGGATTGTATTTCGCAAAGCATCCAATGAAAGACCCGATTTCTGGTAGCATGGCAAGGTATATCATTATATTATTTCTCCTTTCAGCAGCGGCCCACGCTCAGCAATCGCCAATCGAACGGTGGAGTAAAAAACTGCAGGACTATTATGCACTTAACAAGCCGGTAAAACTTCACCTGCTCTTTAACCAGCCCATGTATGCACCGGGTGATACAGCCTTTTTCAGAATTGCATTTGTTACGGCAGAGGAAATGACCCCCATTAAGGGATTTAACCTTATTGAAATTGATGTTGTTGACAATACGGGCACCGTTGTTATTCACCAGGTTGCCCGAATCCGCGATGGCTGGGGGGCAAATCAGATTGTATTGCCCGAAGAAATCCTTCCGGGGAACTACCGGGTAGTGGCATACGACAATTGGATGAAAAATTTTGACCGGTCACGGTATTTCGAAGGAGAGCTTCGTGTAGCCGGTGAATTTGTTTTTTCTGACCACTTGCCTTCTGATAAATTGGTCTGTTTTCCGGAAGGCGGCAAACTGGTTGCCGCTGTTCAAAACAAGGTTGTTGTTTATGCACCAACCGCTCATCAAAAGGGAACCGTAGCAGATGCAGCCGGACATTTTGTTACTGATTTTTCAATTGATCGGAACGGGTATGGGCTTTTCTTTCTAACCCCTGACAGGGGAATGACGTACACCGTCAAGGTAGATAATAAGGTTAGCACACTCGTTACCTCGGATGATGGCATTGCACTGCTGGTTACGCCTTCAACTTTGGCAAAAACCCCACACCGCATTTTGATTCAGGCGCCTGCTATGTCAGGTTTTCGTAACGAACCACTCAATCTGCTCATCAGTGGCCATGGCACGGTTTATTATTCAGCGTCATTTGTATTTAATGAAAAGGGATTCATTAACCTGGCGGTTCCCGCATCAGCCCTGGCTCAGGGTATTTGTTATTTAACAATCAACAGAAACAACGGAGAAACACTGGCGTCAAGAATTTTTTTTAATAACAGGAATAGTCTGGTTAAAGCAACGATGCTGTCCGATAAAAAGTCGTATGGTACGAGAAGTGAGGTAAAGGTTGATGTATCGCTTACCGATGGAGATGGCCAGCCGCTGCTGGCCAGGATGTCCGTTTCGGTTTATCAAGGCGATATTTTTCCACCCTCCGGAGCTATAAAAAATAATACAGAACAATACTTTTCCTGGATCAGTGATTTGAATGAAGCCCCTCATCCTGGGTTTGAAGCCGATCTGAAAACAACGGATGGCCTGCTGATGCTCGATCGGATGCTGGTTACAAAATCGTGGCCATGGTACACCTGGGAGAAAGTACTGGATAAACCCGCGTCACCGCAGTTTCTGTTCAGGGATTATCAACAGGTATCAGGCCGTCTGGTAGAGACTTCAACGGGTAAGCCTTTTGCCGATTCGGTAAGCATCACGTTTTTTGTAACCGGTACGCAAGATGTGTATGAAGTATCTTCCAGGAAAGACGGTACATTCAGCATTTCGTTTCTTTTACCGTTTTACAACCGGGAGCAAATTTTTTACCGTGTTGAAAGAGCGGGCAGACGAATAGAAGATGTTAAAATAGAATTAACCGATAGTCCGAACCGGTACAGTGAAATACCAACGGTGGTAACAAATAAAGCGAACCCGTATTTTGCCTATGCACAAAAGCAAAAGATGGTAAACACATCATTTAGCTACTTCAGTCAGGGAACAAAAATTGCAATTGAAGGGGGGAACAACAATGCACGCGTTGAAAAGGAACTCTTTGAACCGGATGTAGAAGTTGATCTGGATGACTATATGATTTTTCCAACCATGCAGGAGACCCTGCATGAAATAGTTCCCTACCTTCAGTACCGCAAAATTGCCGGCAGGGAGGTGGTAAGAATGTATTTGCCCGATAAAGCACAAACCGGCAGTGAAAATCCGGCATTCTTTATTGATGGTGTCCTTACCGATGATCCATCTTATTTTCTGAAACTTAAGCCGGTGGAAGTGGACAAGATCAAACTGGTTTATTCGGCTTTTAAACTTGAAGAATTGGGCGCCATTTCACGAAACGGAGTCGTGTTGGTAGAAACAAAAATTCAGAATAACGCAGAGAAGGTCGCGTCTGCAACACGCTCGTTTTATATAAACGGAATTACGCCCATGGCTTCCATACCAAAAAGTTTGACGGCCTGGCAAAAAAGTAATCACCGGGCTCCGCAACTCAAATCATCCTTAGTATGGAGTCCTCATGTGCGAAGTGATGATACCGGAAAAACAACACTCTCGTTTAAAACAGCCGATGATACCGGCCGGTTTGTTATACGTATAGAAGGCCTTACCGTTGAAGGTATTCCGTTTGTTCATGAAGAATACCTGGAGGTTAATTACATCAAGGAATATTAATCGATAAACCCGTAAAACGCATCAGGCGTAACGCATGCGGTAAGTTGTACGTCATCCGAGGAGGCATCAATGGAAATAACCGGCTCAAAGAAAGACAGGCCGATGCGTTTTGTGGTTGGCGGGCAGGTTGCCAGAAACCGGTCGTAATACCCTTTGCCATACCCCACACGATGGCCGGTTACATCAAAGGCAAGAAGCGGAACAAGAACCAGGTCAACTTTTTCAACAGGTATGGAAATGCCATCGGTTGGTTCCGGAACACCCCAGTGGTTGGCTTTTAGTTTGCCGGGGCCTTCAAAAAGGAAGTGATCGAGCTTGTCGCCCTGGCGGTTAACCTTAGGTACAACTATGCGGATGTGCGGGAACTCCCGCTGCAGCCGGTCAATAATAAGCCAGGTATCGGGCTCTTTTTTTTCGATGATGGGAAGAAAGCAATGGATGACATGAATGAAGGATAAATCCATTGAACTGAAAAACCGATCGCAGAGTTTTCGGTTAAGCAAGGGATACGCGGCTTCACTGAGCAATAATCTTTTTTCGAGAAACACCTTACGCAATTCCTGTTTAGTCATGTGCAATCAGGATGTTAAACCGGAAGTCGAAGGGATCAAACCGTTGAACCAGATTGTGGATAAACCGGGGATCGGTTTGATAAAAGTTCAGAAAATTGTCGGTACGCTCCTGTAAACCTCCGTTCGGGAAAAGCGTGTCTTTCAGTTCTTCCACCTGGCGCAGGCGGTCGGCCTGCCTGCGTTTTTCCGAGCGCAGTAATTTCTGTTCAATTTTTTCCAGGCTTTTTATTGCCCTTTTTGTTTCAGCAGCCACCATAGGTTCAAGGGTTTTATCCAGTGTGGCTGCATGATTTTTTATCGCGTTAAAATGGTTTATTATGGCTTCCTTTTCACCGTTTAACTGAATTTTATCAGTGGCAAATTTTAGGACAGTGTGATTAATCAAAGCCGGTTTTTCCATGAACATATCGGCCATCTCCAAACCTGTTTTTAGCAATTTCCGTTGCTGTACATGATTGAGGATCAATGCAAAATTTCGGGGAAGCAACATCGGAAAGGGTATCTTATAAAAATCAAACAAGGCCTTGAACTGAAGCCAGTACACTATTTCGGCAGGGCCACCCACGTAAGCAAGATTCGGCAGAATTATTTCCTGGTATAACGGACGAAGGCAAACATTAGGGCTGAATTTTTCGGGTGAGTCCTGAATGCATTTTTCAATTTCAGTTTTTGTGAACGACAGGGTACTGTCTACCACGCTATACCGGTCGCCTGATTTTTCAAGGCGGCTTCGAAGGCCTTCATCCAGGTAAAAAAAGTTTATCTCCCGGCAAAAAACCTGAGGCTTATAGCCCGCTTCTTCAAGTTTGGCGTTGGTTTGGTCAACTGCCTTTTTTGCGGTATGGTTGAAGAGATCATCTGCAATAACCGGTGCAAAAAGTTTTTTCAATTGCCGGTCATCACCGTCAACAACAACAAGGCCGTATTCACCAAACAACGCATTTACATAATAGCGTACAGCATTGCTGAGTTTCTGATTTTGGGTGTAGGCCTCCCGGAAGATACGGTTGTCACCGGGAATTTCAGCGAGCAGGGTCTTTAGTCCTTCGGTATTGAACCGGCCTACGGCACCTTGCTGATCGGTTTTCCAAGTGTACGTTTTTCCGTTTAGCCTGAACGATTTGATTTCATCGTAATCATGATCTTCCGAAGCCATCCAGTAAACCGGAACGAAATTATAATCGGGGTAGGCTTCGGCCAGTTTCTTACAGGTATTGATTACGGTAACGATT
This sequence comes from Cyclobacteriaceae bacterium, assembly GCA_046294915.1. Classification (GTDB taxonomy): domain Bacteria; phylum Bacteroidota; class Bacteroidia; order Cytophagales; family Cyclobacteriaceae; genus UBA2336. The sequence goes on from JBKBOE010000054.1 coordinate 8,982, forward strand.
TTGTAAATAAAGTACAACGGACCGGTGAAGATATTGAGTTGATGACCGGTAGTTATGGTAAAGGTTTTAGGATTCTCCAATTGTTGGATGTTGCTTGCCACCAAAGCATCAATTTTTCCAAGATGCGTATACTGTTGGCTTATGCAATGCACCAATGTTTTGCGATGTTCGGCCGAATGGGATTGCCGGAGATCAATCTGTTTTTTAAAATTTTTCAGCTCAGGGAACTGGTTGTAAAAGGGCTTTAGCGATTCTTTTTGCCGGATATAGTCCAGGAAAAAGGAAGAGAACGTACCGGTAGTTTCAAACGGAATCGGATGAACGTTCATATCAGCAACAACAAGTTAAGTAAAGCATACAGCAAATAACGCGTTTTATAACGTAAGGTTGAACGAAATTACACCAGCGATTAAGTGGTTATTCCATGTAAATCAAAATCGGTGGCCGAAACAATTTTAACCGGTACAAAATCGCCAATACGCAGGTATCCGGCAGCCGCATCGATAATTACTTCGTTATCCACCTCGGGTGAATCGGATTCCGTTCGGCCGATAAAGTTGCTGCCTTCCTTGCGGTCAATTAATACCTTGAAAGTTTTGCCTACTTTCTGTTGATTAAGTTCAAACGAAATTCCCTGCTGCAGTTCCATAACGGCATCAGCCCGCTGTTGCTTCACTTCGTCAGGCACATCATCAGGCATAGAAAAGGCATGGGTGTTTTCTTCGTGCGAATAGGTGAATACACCAAGCCGGTCAAAGCGCGATTGTTCAACGAAGTCCATCAGCTCCTGAAAGTCTTCTTCGGTTTCACCGGGATGACCGGTAATAAGTGTAGTGCGAAGAGCAATTCCTGGAACTTTCTCGCGGAAAATCTGAAGCAACTGCTCTGTTTTTTCGCGTGTGGTTCCTCTGCGCATGAGTTGAAGCATGCGCGTGCTGCCATGCTGCAACGGTATATCCAGGTACTTGCAGATATTTTCACGTTCGGCCATCACATCAAGTGCGTCCATCGGAAAACCCGAAGGGAAAGCATAATGCACCCGTATCCACTCAATGCCGTCCACATCAGAAAGTCTTTTAAGCAGTTCGGCCAGGTTTCGTTTTTTGTAGAGATCCAATCCATAATACGTTGAATCCTGGGCAATCAGCAGCAATTCTTTTGTTCCGCCCTTTGCAAGGTTCATTGCTTCCCGCACCAGTTCTTCCATTGGGCGCGATATATGCCTGCCACGCATGAGGGGAATAGCGCAGAATGAACAGGGCCGGTCGCACCCTTCTGAAATTTTCAGGTAAGCATAGTGGCTGGGGTTGGTTAGTATCCGTTCGCCAACCAGTTCCTGTTTGTAGTCGGCTTTAAATTGTTTGAGGAGCCGGGAAAGATCACGTGTACCAAACCAGGCATCCACATCGGGAATCTCCTTTTCGAGGTCGTCTTTATAACGTTGCGACAGGCAGCCGGTAACATACACTTTATCAACCAGTCCTTCCTGTTTGGCATCGACATAACGCAGGATGGTATCGATGGACTCCTGTTTGGCATTGTCAATAAACCCGCAGGTATTTATTACCACTACGTTGGCATCGTGGTTATCTTCATGAACCGCCTCAATTCCATTGCCACGCAATTGGGTAAGCAGCACTTCGGAGTCCACCGTATTTTTTGAACACCCCAGCGTTACAATGTTAACTTTGGTATTTTTATGCCCTTTGGTTTTCACGCAATCCGTATGAAGGCTGCAAAAGTACGAAAAATACAAGGGTACCGGGTTTGCGCGTTATATCGAAGACGTATCTTTACGGATGGTGAGATTGGTGTTGTTTACGGTTTGTATCCTGCTGGTTGCTTCTTGCCTTGAAGAACCCGAGTGTGTCCGGAATGCGGATAATGCACTTGTTATTCAATTTAAGCGACTGATTGACGGGAAAAACGATACACTGGTATTTTACCGGGTAGAGGCATCAGGCACCGACAGTATTTTTTACGGCCAGAATCCCGATGTGCCGGATACCCTTAAAGGAACTCCTATGATTTTATCGGTTAATCCATATGAAACCACTACTGCATTTACCTTTTACCTGCCTGTACTGGATCATTCCCTTTCCGTAGGGTACAACCGGACAGCCCGGTTTATCAGCGAAGACTGCGGAAGTGAAGTGATCCTCTCCGGGCTTACCCTGCTTTCTGCAGATTTTGATTCTGTGCGCGTGGTCAACCCCGTTTTAAGCAAAGCCCGATCCGTCAACATTGAAATCTACCGGTAACATATTGCTGCTCCTGCTGACGGTAAACGTGTTTGCCCAAAAGGCCGATACGCTCAAACGCGACTTCAGGCCTACGGGTATTCGTATGGGTTATGATGTATTTGGCGGTGCGTGGAGCAAATGGGATGACACTTTTACGGGTGTTGAAGCAAGTGCCGATATTGATTTTTACCGCTACTACCTTACGGTTGATGTAGGAAACTGGAAACGGAATTTTGAGAATGAGGCCGACCGATATGCCAATAACGGAAATTACATGCGGGCCGGAGTGGATGTTAATTTTTTGAAAAAGGATCCGGAAAGAAACATGTTCTTCATAGGTGTGCGCTACGGCTGGGGAACATTTTCAGAAACACTGGCAAGAACAACGGTTGATCCCGCCTGGGGACCATTTACAGAAACTTTTACCAATAGCAATAGCCGGGCTTCGTGGTTTGAAATTACATCCGGACTTCGGGTAAAAATGTATAAGTTTTTCTGGATGGGGTACACCATCCGGTATAAGTTTGGACTGAACACTTCCGATACCGGAGCGCTTGTGCCTCATGATGTGCCGGGTTTTGGCAGCACGTTTAAAAACAATACCTGGGGATTTAATTATCTGTTGTTGTTCAGGATACCCGTGCGGCAGGGAAAGTAAGTTTACCTTCCGGCAAACAAGGAATCGACAAACTCGGCATTATTAAAAACCTGCAGATCGTCAACCTTTTCGCCAACGCCAATGTATTTCACCGGTATTTTAAATTCATCGGAAATGCCAATAACCACGCCTCCCTTTGCGGTGCCGTCAAGTTTAGTGATGGCCAGTGCAGTTACCTCGGTGGCTTTGGTAAACTCCCGGGCCTGGGTAACGGCATTTTGGCCGGTGCTGCCATCGAGCACCAATAACACTTCATGCGGGGCATCAGGGATAACTTTCTGAACCACGCGCCTGATTTTAGAAAGTTCGTTCATCAGGTTGGTTTTTGTATGCAGGCGGCCGGCTGTGTCAATAATCACGACATCAGCTTTTTTGTCCAGTCCTTCTTTTACGGCATCGAAAGCAACGGATGACGGGTCGGTATTCATGCCACGGCTTATTACAGGTATGCCGTTCCGCTCGCCCCAAAGTTTCAGCTGGTCAACGGCTGCGGCACGAAAAGTATCGGCAGCGCCCAACAGCACGGATTTGCCCATCTTTTTATATTGAGCTGAAAGTTTACCGATAGTGGTTGTTTTTCCCACACCATTTACGCCCACTACCATGATCACATACGGTTTGATGCCGGCCGGTAGTTCAAAGTCCTGCACGGAATGCGATTGATTCTCACCAAAAAGCGAGGCGATTTCCTCTTTCAATATCCGGTTTAATTCGGCTGTGCCCAGGTATTTATCGCGGGCCACTCGTTGCTGAATGCGCTCAATTATTTTTAACGTGGTGTTAACGCCTACATCGGATGCGATGAGAATTTCCTCCAGGTTATCGAGCACGTCATCATCTACGGTTGATTTACCAATAACAGCTTTGCCCAGCCTGGCGAAAAAACTATCACCGGTCTTCTGCAACCCCTTGTTGAGCGCCTCTTTCTTTTCTTTTGAAAAAAATCCGAATGCCATACCTGCAACTTACCAAAAAAATGAACCCCCGCTCCGGAGGGAACGGGGGCTTGCATTTGATCTTCTAAAACCAGCTTACTTTTTCGCCAGAGTTTCCTTCACCATTTCAGCAGGAACGATCTCTTCTTTAAAGGTATAGGCCCCTGTTTTTTCTGATTTGATGGCGCGAATCACTTTTGCATAGTGCTTACCGTCACCCTTCTTCAGCGTTGCAACAACTTTCTTTGCCATGGTTACTTAATTTCTTTGTGTAAGGTATATTTTTTCAGTACCGGATTGTACTTTTTAAGTTCCAGTCGTTCGGTAGTGTTTTTACGGTTCTTGGTGGTAATGTAACGGCTCATGCCGGGCATGCCCGAAGATTTGTGCTCGGTGCATTCCAGAATTACCTGAACTCGGTTGCCTTTCTTTGCCATGTTCGTACTCAGTTATTATGCTACGGCTCGTCCTTTGGCTTTTGCCTCTTTCAAAACGGCCGTAATGCCATGTTTGTTGATAGTTTTGATTGCCTTGGTAGAGACCTTAAGGGTAATCCACCGGTTTTCCTCCGGAAGGAAAAAGCGCTTCTTCTGCAGGTTGGGATAAAACCTGCGTTTGGTTTTGTTGTTCGCGTGGGAAACGTTGTTTCCTACCCGCGGCCGTTTTCCGGTAATTTCGCAAACTCGTGCCATGCCTTTAAATCATTATCCTTAAAAAGGACTGCAAATATCGGGAAAACGCCCCCACATCTCCAAGCCCTGCCCAAAATTACCTGGAAGCATTGCAAAGCCTTTGTTTTTAGTTAATTCCCGCGATTTTATCAAAGAATAACCACCCTTCGCGCGTACGATTTGCCATTAATGATAAACCGGAAAATATACAGGCCGGCCTTTAGCTCCCCGGTTTCAAACTGATACGTTTGATAGGCATTGAGGTAAACGGATGTGCCCACCTGTTGCCCTGCTGCATTTAGTACATAAAATTCCGAGGGCCTGTCAACCCGGATGGTGATAACCTGCAGCAATTCTCTGATAACCGGATTCGGGTAAAGTTCGATTTGAGGAATATCGGGCAAGGTGTAGGTTTCATCGTGTTTAAGAATGTGCAAGCCGCCTGTGATGTTTCCAATCACAATTGCCGGCTTATCAGTGTTGAACAGGTTTACTATGGCAGGCCATATTCTGCCACCCAGGTTGGGTGATCCATACTGGTTATTAAGTTCATTGTAAACGATGGTGCGGAGTGCGGGCTCAGCTACCGAAGCTTCTTTAAAGTTGCTTACGATGGCGAGTTTGCCGGTTTGATCACCGATCACTAGATCAATTGTAGTATCATCGTCAAGATCGGAACTCGCGCAAGTAAGGTTCTGCCGTAACACGCTGGAGCCCAGTCCGAGAAATTCCGGATTAACCAACGTAAAAGCCGGCAGGGCTGGTGTACCGGTATTCTCCCAATATTGTAGTGCTCCGTTTGATTTTCCGACTAATAAATCGGGTTTGGAATCGTTGTTCACAAAAACAATGGAAACATTTTCGTTTGCGAAAACGGGAAAGTTCAGTGATTGTATGTCGGCCGTATTAAGGGCCAGTCCAATAGCAGCTGTATTAGGAATAAAAAAAAGATTGGTACTGAAACCAAACTGGTTTGAGGCAGTGAATACCAGATCAGGTTTTGCATCGCCATTCATGTCGGCAAAGGTGGGTTTGATATTGGTAAGGTTGAGGAAGGAAATGCCGGCAAAATTTTCGGTAACTAACCTAAACACGGGTTCACTGCGCGTGCCGGTGTTTTCAAAGTAGGCGATCGTACCCTGGCCATTATGCGCATAATTTCCGATGAACAGATCAGAATCGCCATCACCATCGGCATCAAAAAAGGCCGGTACAGCGTTATCGCCCACGTCAATCATCTTAGCTTGAAGAAGGTTGGGTGATTGAAAACTGAACTGCGGCAGTTGATTGGTTCCGGTGTTTTTGTAAAACCAAACGCTTTCTTTCAGATTAGTAAAGGTGGATTCCCGGTAAAAGATATTGGGCGTTGAAATGAGGTCTGTAATGTGGTCGCCATCTACATCTTCGAAAAACACGGCCGGGTAGGGGAAGGCCGCAATGGGGTTAGTTACCGGAAATGCCGTTGCCGTTGTTATCAGTGGATTGGCGTTATCCCCCTCATTAATGAATTGGTAAATCCTGAAGCAGTTGGATTCTGAGAAGAGCAAATCCTGATCACCATCGTTATCGAGATCGCGTGCAACCAGGCTTTTTCCACCGGCATGTTGTTGCCGGCCACCCGAAGAACAGGATTCGTTGTTAAAGGCAAATTCACCGCAACTGCACTCTGTAATACCGCCCCAGGTTTGGGTGATCCGTTCAAAATCGAGCGAGTCGCTGGTGCCGTACCGTTCCATGCTGAAGTTTTTATGAAACTCGATGGTGCCTGCGCCCACAAATTTTACATTAAAAATATCCAGGTCGCCATCGCCATCGGCATCACTAATTGCCGGAAGGTCATCAAAGTTAAGTTGCAGGTTTACTTTATTGGTAAAACCTTTGGTGAGCAGCACGGTGCTTTTGGTGCCGAAGCCCGTGTCAAACAAAAAATGTTCCCACGTGGGGGGCTGCCCGGGCGAAGAGATATTTTTGTAAACCTTTATGCCAAGCACATCGCCTGTGAACAAATCTTTTTTTCCATCGCGATTAAAATCGCGTAACAGAACCCAGTTGGTAATTTCTTCGGGAAAAAAAGATTCGTATTGAGGTGCGTATATGTACTGGTTACCGGTTTTTAAAAAAGTCAGTATCCGTCCGGCCATCCTGTCGTACATCACCAGGTCATCAACATTATCCTGATTCAAATCCATCGTATTAACCTGGCCGGCATTGAAGCCCCCTGACCAGGCAAGGGGTAGGGTGTCATTATCCACAATTATCGGTATGCTGGTATCCAACCGGTACGTAAACTGGGCCATCACACTTACCGGAAGCATGTAAATGAACAAAACACATATAAACACATTTTTTTTCATGAGGTATTAACGCAGGCCCAACAGGTACTGTTATCTTGGCAGGTAAGATAACGATGGACATTCAGAAATTATATGAAATCTTCTGCAAGACCCGAAAAGTTTCTACGGATACGCGGAGGATAGAACCCGGCTCTGTTTTTTTTGCCCTTAAAGGAGAAAAATTTGACGGCAACCGGTTTGCTGAAGAGGCGCTGGCGAAGGGAGCCGCATACGCAGTTATTGACAATCCGTTATATGAAAAAGGAGAGCGGTTTATTCTGGCAGATGATGTGTTGGCTGCCTTGCAACAACTGGCCCGGCATCACCGCCAGCAACTCTCCATACCGGTAATCGGATTAACCGGTTCTAACGGCAAAACAACATCGAAGGAATTGGTATACGCAGTACTGGCCAAGAAATTTAAAACCTTTGCTACGGCTGGAAATCTGAACAACCATATTGGTGTGCCGCTTTCCATACTTTCGATTGACCGTTCTGTTGAAATTGCCGTGATTGAAATGGGCGCTAACCATGTTGGCGAAATAGCTCAGTTGTGTTCCATTGCAAACCCCACTCACGGATTCGTCACCAACATTGGCAAGGCACACATTGGCACATTTGGCGGGTTCGATAACATTATTCGGGGGAAGTCGGAGTTGTATATGCACCTGATTCATACGAATGGCACAGCGTTCATCAATTCGCAAAATCCGATATTGGCCAACATGGCTAAACGTTTCAAAACCCCGGTGCTCTACCCGGCCAAAGGCGATTATTACCATTGTACATTGGTTGGGGCTGATCCGTATGTAACCATCCGAACAGAAACCGGAAGTGAAATTCAGACTAAACTGATTGGCGCGTATAATTTCGAAAACATCGCCACTGCATTGTGCATCGGCAAGTTTTTTGGTGTGGATGAACCATCGGCTAACCGTGCAGTTGCCGATTATGAGCCTGCTAACATGCGCTCGCAGGTTATCAAAAAAGGAAGCAACACCATTATACTGGATGCCTACAATGCGAACCCCAGTTCCATGGAGGCGGCCATCCGTAATCTGGCCGGTATGAGAGCAGCGCAAAAAGTACTGATCCTGGGCGATATGTTTGAACTGGAGCAGGAGGCAGAAACCGAACACCGCAACCTTGGCAAATTAATACGCGATTCAGGATTTACAGAGGTTTTATTATGCGGTGAACTGGTGCGTGCAACACACAGCGAATTCCCCAAAGCAAAACATTTTTTAAAAAAGGAAGACCTGCTCGGATACCTGAAGAAAAACCCTTACCGCGATTCAGTTATTCTGGTAAAAGCTTCGCGGGGTATTGGGCTTGAGGTGGTCATGGAGGTTTTATAGTTTTCGTTATGCAATTCGACAAGATTCTGAAATTCCTGAAAGACATTGCCAGGAACAATAACCGCGATTGGTTTGAGAAGAACAAACCCCGGTATGTAGAGGCAAAAAATCTGTTTGATGATTTTCTGGAAGCTTTACATAACGAGTTACTGAAATTTGATGGGAGCCTGGCCGGACTGAATCCGCGCAAGCAGGCTTTTCGCATTTACCGCGATGTACGGTTTAGCAAAGACAAGCGCCCGTATAAAATCAACATGGGCGCGGGATTTTCAGCTCACGGAAAAATGGAGCAGGAACCGGGCTATTATTTCCATATTGAGCCGGGTAATTGTTTTGTTGCGGGCGGATTATACATGCCCAATGCTGAAAACCTGGCTAAGGTGCGCCAGGAAATTGATTACAATGCCGAAGTGCTCTTGAAAATCCTGAACGCTAAATCGTTTAGAAAATACTTTTCCGGATTAGACGATTTCGACCGGTTAAAAACAGCTCCTAAAGGGTATCCCAAAGATCATCCGCAGATTGAATTGCTAAGGAACAAAAGTTTTGTTGCATCACACCCCTTCACCGACAGGCAGGTAAACGATACGAAATTTGTAAAGCGGGTTGCGGAAGTGTGCCGGGCAGTAAAGCCCATGAATGATTTTTTGAAAACCGCCCTTGAGTAATGAAGATTACGAAATGTACTTTTAAGGTATGTACTAATTATCCCACTCAAATTCTTCTTTCGATAGTTCGGCTTCTTTTCTCTTTTGTTTCTTTTTAAAGAGGTCTTTCAGCTCCTGAACTTCTTTTTTCAGGTCGGATGCGATTTTCCGTTTTACTGCTTCGGTATCGTATTGCACACGGTAATCATCGGTGGTACCGGTAATTTTCAAAAAGAGTTTTGATCGGCCTTCCATTTCTTCCACGGCACCGGTTGCCTCGTTCAGGTTAATTTTTCGTTTGTTGTTCAGCGGGGTAACAATGCGGTAGTCAATTTGCTGATCAAACCGGTGAGTGCCGCTGATCTGCATAACCGATACATTGGTTTTTACCTCCATTTGCGGAATGTAAATCGTTTTCTTTTCGATGTGAATTTCATTTTTCAGGTCTGCAAAGCGGATGGCGCTCAGGCCCTCATCGTCAAGGTACCGGTCCAGTTTTTTCAAAGGCTCAAACTGGTTGAGTTCACCATTTCTGATGATAGCGCTGATATCGGCTGTGAGGGTTTCGGGAAACATGAGCAGGTTTTGATTCAGCACCACATCCATCATCACCTCGGCATCGGCCCGGCCCTTCAGGTGTTTATCGAGCAGAAAGTTTTGTTGAAAATTTTCAAATACATAAAATGCGCTGTCTACGTGTATGCCTTTCAGTAAAAAGGCACAGGCCAGGGCATTGGCTTTCGGATTTTTTGCATCAACACTGCCGGTAAACAATAATTGTCCACCCAGGGCATCAAAAGTGATGTTGCGCGATATGGCTTTTTCGTTGGCGATAAGCAGGTCTCCCATCAGGTTGGCAGCGGTAAAGCGCCTGTATTTCAGCCGGCTGATATCACAATTAAATTTCAGGTTCAGGTTTTTTGAGATGCTGAAATTGTATTCCGGCCGGGCTGCTGTTTCGGCTGTTTTGCCGAAGCCTAAACCAAAAAGTTCGTCAACATCAAGGTATTGAGCCCGTAAATCCGCCTCAATACTTACGGGTTGGTTTTCAAAGAGAAGCCAGGTAATCACATTTTTGAAAAAGCCGTTAAGCAAGAAGTCGCTCCGGCCAAGTTTACCCTTAACATTGCTCAAAGCGAGGTCGTTTTTATTGAATTGTAATGTGCCGGAGAGGTTGCTCACCGGAACGGCATCATCTCCATACATAAAACCCAGGTTCTGAAGTTCAATGTTGCCAAGTGCCGAAGCCTGCTGTGCTGCATATTTGTTTTTGAGCCACGATGTTTTTCCTTCAAAAGAAACATCGGCTATGAGTGTTCCGCTGGGCTCTCGGATTGATTTTACCGGATAAAAACTGAATAAGGAGGCTGCGTCTACCTCTCCGTTAAAAGAAAAGGTTACATCAGGATCGTGCAGGTTGCGGATCTCCAGGTTTGACCGGAATGTTTTCCCCTGCAATTTGCCGCTGACGTTTTTTAAAGAAAGGGTTGCCGTATTCAGGTTGTGCAGGGAGGCAATGGTAAGGATGCCTTCCAGGGAAGTATCTTCCAGGCTTGCCGGGTATTGCGGGTGCGCAATGCGGGTGTTTTTCAACCCAAAATCAACCCGAATTGCCGGACTCTTTTTATTTCCGATTTCACCGTTGAGTTGGGCATTGAAATAGGCATCGCCCGTGCTCTTGTATTCGCGAAAGAGCGCTGTTGTTTCTTCAGGGAACAGCGATAGCAGGGTTTGAAGAGTTGTGTTCTTTCCGCTGGCAGAAAGGGTGATAAGGTTGTTGTCTTTCCATTGATAGAAACCCTGCAAAGCAAATAGTGATTGACCCAGTTCCAGTTCGGAGGGCTGAATTGTTAGTTTTTTTTCAGGATCATCGTAAAGCAGGTTGGCATTTACATTAAAGGATTTGTTTTCCAGCAGGGATAAGGTGCCGATCATTATGCGTTCGGTAGTGATTTGGCCTGCAGCATAGATCTGGTAATGGTCATGTACTGAACTTATTGCCGCTTTAAGCCTGTTGGAGAAAAATACCATATCGTCTTTTCGGTCAAGGTCCAGGTATCGTACCCGGCAGTTGGCTAGCGAAACATTTTGAAGGGCAAAGCTCACCGACTCAGAAGAAGAACCTTTTTTGAGTATGGTGTAATTGTTTTCACCTTTGGCATTTATTTTCAGGTTAGCTTCACCATCGGCAATGGTTAGTCCGAGTACACGGTAAGTTCCCCGGTAAACTTCAACCGGATTGAGTTGAAACGAAATTTTTGTTGCTGTGAGCAATGGGTATTGCCCTTCGTGGCTATCTTCTACGTACACATCCTGAAAGACAATGGAAAGTTGCGGGAATTGCTCAAACACAGAAACATCCATTTTACCGATTTTTACGGGGGTGTTCAGTTGCTGGTTAGCCTGCTGAATAAATTGGTTGATGATTTGGTCTTTAAACAGCAGCACCGAAGTTACCAGGGCAATGAGCAATACGGTAACCACAAGCAAAAAGTAACCAATGACTTTGCGGAAGGTTTTCAAAATGAAAAAATCAAAGTAAAGTTAGTTTTTTAGCAGGTTATAAACGCAAAAACAGGGTACGTTTGTACAAATCAAAAACTGTACTACTTTTGCAATCCCAAAATAAGG
>JBKBOE010000055.1:0-19341 GCA_046294915.1 Cyclobacteriaceae bacterium
TCAAAAGCCTTATACAAAACTCACCACACGCGAAGTACTTACACTGGATTGCGATCCAGCACTTGAACAGGCGTTAAAAACACTGGATGGTGCCATCTATGGCAATTTGCAACAAGCCACTGAACCCCTTGCACGGCTGGGTGAAATCGCAGCCCATCGTTATCAGAAAAAACTCGCTACCGTAAAGCATGGATAGTCTGGACACAACCATACCCTGGTACTCTTTGTATTGGCTTTCTCCCTCAACCTTACAGGCATTTACCTGGAGTAATGCTGAATTTTTGTATGGAATTGCAGCTATTCCCCTGCTCTTTCTTTTGCGATGGCTATGGCTGTTAAGGGCAACGCAAAAATTACCGGTTGCATTAACACAAAAGGACCTGAAAGGTTCGCCACTTAATTTAATCCGGCTGCTACCCGGCATGCTGCTTATGGTATGCCTGGCCCTGTTATTGGTTGCCCTGGCCCGACCCCAAAAAACTAATGAAAAAGTGGAGCAATGGACTGAGGGAATTGACATTATGCTGGCCATTGATATCTCCCGATCGATGGAGATTGCCGACTTTACACCCAACCGTCTTGAAGCAGCTAAAAAAGTAGCCACCGAATTTATTGATGGCCGTTTACAGGACCGAATCGGGATTGTGGTCTTCTCGGGCGATGCCTTTTCACTGGCACCCCTTACCACCGACTACAACCTGTTGAAATCGATGATTGATGAAATGACATTCAGCATGATTGAATCGCGGGGTACAGCCATTGGCAGTGCGCTGGCTGTGGTTACCAACCGTATGCGTGAGTCTTCAGCGAAATCAAAAGTCTGCATTTTGTTAAGTGATGGTGACAGTAATGCCGGAAATATTGATCCGATTACCGCTGCAGAACTTGCCGTTGCATTTGGTATTAAAATTTATACCATCGTTATCGGAAAAGAAGGCATGGTACCATTTGGTAAAGATTTTTTTGGCAGACCCAACATGATTGAAAATAATGTAGATGAAACCACTATGAGGAAGATTGCCGAAATCGGAAATGGTGCATTTTACAGGGTGTTGGATAATAAGGCATTGGAACAAGTTTTTAGTCAGATTGATAAACTCGAGAAAGCAGAAATTAAGGAAACCCGATTTAAGGATACAGCCGACTATTATCCAAACTACATAAAATGGGCCATTGTTTTTCTTCTGATCTGGCTGTTCACAAAACTTACCTTCATCAGCAACCTGTTGCAGGACTAAGTCAAAACCTGTTGACTTCTTCTGCAAACAAAATAAGCCGGCCTCCAAAAATTACAAAAACAATACCCAGTACAATAGTCAACAGGCGCACAAACCGGGGAGTTAATATACTGCGCAGATTATCGGCCAGTTTGGCTTTAAGGATATCAGTAACGAAAACAGTTGTAATTATGGCTCCGAAAAATGTAAGGGCTTTGGCTGGTGTATGATACCCCAATTCGCTGGTGGCCAGGCCCACGGTTCCTACCCAAAAAATAAAGACCATAGGGCTTAATCCATTAATAACAAAACCTTTTGCAAGGAGGCGCACCGGGTTTCGTTCCTGGATCTGCTCGGTCTGGAATCCGCTTAACTTACGGCTCTTTACCAGCAAATAATAGAGACCCAGACTAAACAATACAGTACCCCCGCCATACGCCATGTACATTTGATTGCGGTGGTCATCAAAGATCTGAGAAATACCAAGGTATGCAATAAGAATATAAATGGCATCGCTCAATACCACACCTGCCGCTACCAGCACCCCGCTGCTAAAACCCCGCTCAATGCTTGTTTGAATAATCATGAAGAATACCGGCCCGATCAGAAAAGCCAGGATAATTCCGGAAAGAATGCCCTTAGCGATAACTTCCATTATGGTGGTTTTGAATAAAGGATTGCCAATCCTGAAACTGAGCCGCTTTCATAACGCGCGGAAACTTATGTTGTCCTCCTACTTTGCCTTTTGACTCCATCCAGTTATAAAATGTTTTTACGGGTAGTAATTCAACAATAACCTCCTTCAGGGCAGCACTTCGTTCAACAGCATAATCATCATTGAGTTCCTTTAACCGTTCATCAAGTTTTTGTCTGATCAGTTGGGGATCAACCTCATCATCAGTACCCAGATACCAGTGATGAGCAAACAAAGATCCATGAGGCACTCCTGCCACGGTAAACTCGGGAACTTCAATATCCAGTTCATCCGAAATCAGTTCAATGGCATGGTTCATGTTTTCTACTGAAAGGTGCTCACCGCATAAACTTAGAAAATGTTTGGTTCGTCCTGTAATTACAATTTCGGATTCTTCAACCGATACAAACTTAATTACATCGCCAATCAGGTAACGCCAGGCCCCCGCACAGGTTGAAAGCAGCAAAGCGTATTCCTTCCCTTCAACCACATCATCTATCATTACAGTTTGCGCATCAGGCCTGATTTCGCCTTGTGCATCAAAATTGAGGTCATCGAAAGGTATGAATTCATAAAAAATTCCGTTGTTCAGTACCAATCGCATAGACCTCCGGTTTGGAAAAGCCTGGAAGGCGATAAAACCTTCCGAAGCAAGATAAGTCTCGATGTAGTAGATTGGCCTTCCAAGTAACTTCTCAAATCCTTTTCGGTATGGATCGAATGAAACACCACCGTGAACATATACCTGCAGGTTAGGCCATACCTGGTGGATATTGTCGAGTCTATGGTAAGCAATAATTTTCTCCATCATAATCTGCAACCAGGCTGGCACACCTACAATAATACCGATATCCCAATCGGGAGCTTTTCGGGCAATTTCATTCAGTTTGGCATCCCAGTTCCGGTTTCGTGCAATTTTCTTCCCGGGCTTATAAAAATGCTGAAACCAAAAGGGGAGCTTTGCTGCCTGAATACCGCTGAGGTCTCCCTCGAAGTAATTGCCTACCCGATGCAGGTGCGTACTTCCTCCCAGCATCAGAATACCTGATGTAAAAAAATTGCTTGGCAAGTCGTATTTAGAAAGTGTCAGGATTTGACGGATACTTGTTTTCTGGATGGCCTTGGTCATATCCCGGGTTACTGGAATGTGTTTTGATGTTGCCTCGCTGGTTCCAGAACTCAAGGCAAAGTATTTTACCCGGCCGGGCCAGCAGATATTTTTCTCTCCGTTCAAAGTGCGGCTCCACCAATCCGTGTAGATGGTATTGTAATTATGAATAGGCACCTGCTGCCTGAATGCCCGGTAAAAATCAGACGGACCTTTTCGGAAGGCACTTAGTATATCGTTAAAATGGTAGTGCTTGCCAAACTCGGTTTGATTTGCGGCTATGAGGAGTTCCTTTAATTCCTTTTTCTGAAGATCGAATGGAGAGGTGTACTCCTGCTCCATCATTTCGCGTAACCGGATTCCTTTTTTAAGTAAGTTTCCGATAATAGCCATGCAGTGCCGGAGTTTTTTTGTTAGTTAGCGTTGCCAAAAATACACAATGAAAGGTAATAAAAACATTGATGCGCTAAAGGCCGCCTTACCCGCCCATGTTACATTGATTGCCGTTAGCAAAACGCAACCTGCCAACCGGATTCTGGAGGTTTACAGCCAGGGACACCATCAATTTGGTGAGAACAAGGCACAGGAGTTGACCAGAAAATACAATGAACTGCCAAAAGATATTGAATGGCACATGATCGGCCATCTGCAAACCAATAAAGTAAAATACATAGCCCCTTTTGTACACCTGATTCACTCGGTTGACAGCCTGAAGCTGTTGCAGGAGATCAATAAACAAGCCGAACGCCACAACAGGGTTATTCCGGTACTGCTGCAGGTACATATTGCCAGTGAAGAAACAAAATTCGGATTCTCTGAGGCCGAAGTGGAAGAACTGATAAGAAATCCAGAACTTGAAACCCTCAAACACGTCAGGATTAAAGGCCTGATGGGGATGGCTACTTTTACAAGCGATGAGGAGAAAATAAGGAGAGAATTTAAAACGCTTAAGTCTTTGTTTGAAAAGTTAAAACCCATTTCGAAACCAGGCCGGGTTGAGATGCATGAACTATCTATGGGAATGAGCAACGATTATCCGATCGCTATTGAAGAGGGAAGTACCATGATACGGATCGGATCGGCTATCTTTGGAGAGCGCAAAGTATGAATCAACGGTATGCACTCGTGGTGGGAGCAATTACAGGGGCATTGGCAGTTGCCCTGGGTGCTTTTGGCGCCCATGCACTAAAGCCATACCTCCTTGAAATCGGCAGGGTTGATACCTTTGAACTGGCCGTGCGCTACCAGTTCTACCATACGTTTGCCATCCTCTTCACTGGTATAACCCAGGCGCGCTATACCTCAGGGTACCTTCGCTCAGCACCCGTAGCCTTTATTGCGGGCATTATTTTGTTCTGCGGCAGTTTGTATACGTTGTGCTTTGCAGGAACTTCCTGGGTAGTTTTCGTTACGCCAGTTGGCGGAGTGTTGTTTATTGCCGGATGGCTTTTGCTGCTGGCCGGGGTAATAAAATCAAAAGGGTGAACCCAGCAGGAAACACCCTTTTTATGCGTTAGCGTAGATTTGCTTGTGCACCAAATCTGCTTACTGCGGATTCTTGGTCAAAACGTTAGTTGAGAAGTTAATCACCACATCGTTTATTGCATTCGAAATAACGGGCAGCGATTTGGATTGCATGCCCATTCGGCCAGCACTGTTAAATCCAACCTTGATTTCTCCTTTGCCCCCGGGCATAATTGGCTCTTTTGTCCATTGAGGGGTGGTGCATCCGCAACTGGCCTGAACATTAGTTATAATAAGCGGTTCGTTGCCGGTATTTGTAAACTTGAACACGTGTTCTACAACATCACCCTGTTGGATGTCGCCAAAATCATGTGAAGTCTTTTCCAGGGTAAGCACCGGTCCCTTTTCCTTTTGCGACTGAGCAGCCACAGGAAATACCAGTGCTACCGTTAATGCTAAAATCAGAAGCCTTTTCATATTCATTTTTTTTTCAAATTTACCCATGATCAACAACAATTAAGCCATTGGCGCCTTATAAAATTTCACCATCCGGCACCATCCATATACCTTTCCTCTGCCTGGTAACCGTATGAACCCTAATATCGTTCAAAAATTCGGCAATAAGGTACGCGTTCGTGCGTGTGGCCTCTGCTGGCAACAGGACTCGCTGCTCCTGATCAGCCATTCAGGTCTTGGTCCTGCAAATTTCTGGGCACCCCCCGGAGGGGGCATTGAATTTGGGCAATCCGCTATGGATGCCCTGGCTCGGGAGATGGCAGAGGAAACCGGCCTGGAGATTACCGTTCTTGGCCTGCAGTTTACATGCGAGTTTGTTAAGCCACCCCTCCACGCCATTGAATTGTTTTTTAATGTTAAGGCTTCGGGAGGCTCGCTTCGGAAGGGTACTGACCCTGAACTTGATGGGCGTAATCAGATTATCAGGGAAGTAAGGTTCTTATCGTGGGCTGAAATTCAAGCCTTAGAGCCATCCGAAAAGCACGGTGTTTTAAGATTTTGCCAAAGAGCCGATGACCTTAGAAAACTTACGGGATTTTACAGAATTTAGAGCCGTAAACCGCATTTTGCCTTGTTTTATACCCCGTAAAATACCTATACTTGTGGCCTTAAACCTGCAAAAATGAACCTGACCAAGATCGTTGCTATTGTTTTGTTTATTGCTTCTCTTGCCCTGGCATATTATCTGTACAACAGCATTGCCACCACGATTGAGTTCACCGAAAACATAAAGGCCACGGAAAGGCAGATTATCGACAAGCTTTCTGTAATCCGTGAGGCGCAGAAGGTGTTTCTTGAACAAAACAGGCGCTACACCAGCAATTGGGATTCGCTCATCACCTTTATTGAAACAGCCACGGTGCCCATTCTCCAGCGCAGGGAAGTCATTAAAGAAGCAAGCTACGGTGTAGATTGTGTAAAGGTCTTTATAGATACCCTTGGCTTTGTTTCTGCAAAAGACAAGATTTTTAAGAAAACGTACTCGGTTAACGCTGCCGATAACGGTACATTTCTTGGTTATGCAGTGAACGTTGGCGACTTTGTGGTAAAGGGGAAGAAAGCTTATACTTTACGGAGGGATGGAAGCGACCGCAATGATGAATATTCCTTCCTTGAAAAAGGAACTGTTTCCAGCCTTGCTTCAGTTAAATCAGGCGACCGGGTTAATAAAGGTCAAAACCTTATCTCCTTTTGGGATTACCAGCTAAACCCTGATGTGGATATTAAGAACCTGGGTAAGGTACCCGGTTCTGACAAAATGTTCGATATTTTTACTTCAACAATAGACCGCAGCGGTATTAAAGTGTGGGTAATTGAAGTGAAAGACCCTGCCCCGATTAACCCCGACCGTAAAGAAAGCAACGAAGCCAAGAACCGAAAACCTCTTCGGTTTGGATCAAGAACGGATGTAACTACGGCCGGAAACTGGGAATAACTTGCAAACCAGCATTGCTCAATATAAACTCATAAAAAAAATAAAGGATGAATGCTTTGATGAAGAAAACATTCATCACTACCACCTGCTGATTAATATTGGTAGCCGCGATTTTCAAACGCTAATCGTTGATCAAACAAAAAATCAGGTACTTTACCTCGAAGATTACGTTTTACCGGGAGTAAGCTCCCCTTCAGAATTATGCGAAGTCCTCGAAAACCTGTTCGATAACCACGCTTTATTGAAAGCCGGCTTCTGGAATTCCATAACTATAGCTTTCAAAAATCAACAGTTTGTTCAGGTCCCGGCCGACATGTTTATTGATACTGCATTACCAGACTATCTCCGTTTCAATGCACGTACCGATTCGCAAAATGAAGAGTTGCTATACTCCGTACTGCCGCTGAGTAAAACCGTAACAGTTTTCGCGGTACCCCGCAGACTTAAGCAGTGGCTTGATTCGGTCTATGCCAACAACAAACCCAAGTATACCCATCAGTCGGGCGCATTAATTGAAGCCACGTTACATCATGCAAAAACCCGGGAAGATAATCCACTCTACATTTACGTTGACCGGTTCAAGCTGCACATCCTATCCGTTCAAAACAACAAACTTCAATACTATAATCAGTTTATCATTCAGAACTTTACTGATTATATAAAATACATTATGCTGGTAATGAACCTGCTGGGTATGGATCAGAAAGCCAGTGAAGTGCTGATGTGGGGGTATATCGGTAAAAATTCACCCCACTACCACGAGTTTTATAAGTACATTAATAACGTAACGTATGGCGGGCGCCCCGATTTCCTTACCTTCGGTTATATGTTCGATGAAATTCAGGAACACCATTTCTTTGATTTATACGGGATATACCTGTGCAGCCACAGTTGATAATACCCGGCTATTTTATGACCTTTATCTTGCCACAAGTCCCATACTATGAAGCGTATCGCCCTGTTTCCCGGCTCTTTCGATCCTTTTACAAAAGGTCATGAAGATATTGTCCTTCGCGGGCTTAAACTGTTTGATGAGATAATCATTGCCATTGGGTACAACAGCGGAAAAAGTGTTCGTTATTTTGAGATCAATAGTATGGTAACTCACATTGAGGCAACGTTTAGCAACTACACAAATATTTCGGTACATACCTACGCTGAGCTTACAGCTGAGTTTGCCCGAAAGCACAAGGCAAAATACCTGTTGCGGGGACTCCGTAACACCACCGATTTCGAGTATGAAAACAGCATTTCGCAAATCAACCGACAATTGTTTAACGAACTGGAATCGGTTTTTCTGATTACCTCACCCGAATTTGCCTGGATCAGTTCTTCCGTTATCCGCGAAGTGCACAAATATGGCGGAGACATTTCAGGGTTTTTACCCTACAAACTTTAAACAGCCTTTATTTCGGCAAGCTCGTAGTATCGCTCAAACACATGACGGATGGATTTGTACGAGTGTTCAAGCGCATGGTACACTTCCTTCGGGTTCATCCAGCGAAGTTCTTCAATATCCTCCTGACTGGCCGGTTTCATTTTGGAGTCGTCCGTCAAATCCATAACATACCAGCGGGTTTTTTTAAGCATGGCTTTACGATTCATGGTGTACGTATGCCAGGTAGTGCAGATTTTCGGACCGATTTTTACGCTGATGTTGCACTCTTCTTCCACTTCGCGCACTGCCGTTTGCTTATACCTTTCACCTTTCTCCTTTTTGCCCTTGGGTAAATCCCATTTCTTCATGCGATAAATCATCAGAAATTTATCTTTCTTCCTTACCAGGCCACCCGCTGCTTTAATAATGCTGAACTTATTGCGCAGGTAGGTTTTAACCCAGGCATAATCGGTAACCGAAATATGCAGCGACAATAAACCAAAAGGCACTTTAGCATTTAAAAAAGTGAAGAGCAGATCCAACTCGGCTTCATTTACATTTTTTACCCAAACGTGGTGCGCCAGCTTAGCCTGCGTAATAAGTTCCTTGGAAGCATCAACGGTATGTGAGAAATGGCCGGCATACGGAGCTTCACCAGTTCTGTAAATGCGAACAGGAATGTCGTTAACGAACAGAATCATGCCGGTAACCAAAAACAATAATCCATGCGTGCAAAAGAATAAATATTTTCCATGCCGGCAAGCACCACACCAAGTTTTTTAGCCTGTATATTGGGAATACCAAAGCTTTCCCTGATTTTCGGGTCCTAATACATTAACCATGCCTATACTGAAAGTTCAGCACGATACAGCACCCCTCATTGCCTCGCAGCTGTTAAAAATTGAGGCCATCAAACTCAATACAGAAAAGCCTTTTACGTGGGCATCCGGATTAAAGTCACCCATTTATTGCGACAACCGCGTTTCGCTTTCTTATCCGGCAGTGCGCAACCTCATAAAGGAAAGCCTGGTTAAAGTCATCCGCGAAAATTACCCGACCGCTGAGGTTATTGCCGGGGTGGCTACAGCCGGAATACCTCAGGGCGCACTGGTAGCCGATGCCATGCGTTTGCCTTTTGCCTATGTAAGGTCATCACCCAAAGATCACGGACTTGAAAACCTGATTGAAGGTAAAATTTCTCCAAAACAAAAAGCAGTAGTTGTTGAAGACCTGGTTTCAACCGGAGGAAGTTCCCTAAAAGCCGTAGAAGCCTTACGCAAAGCAGGCGCAGAGGTATTAGGCATGGTTTCAATCTTTACGTATGGGTTTGATATTGCCCAAAGCAATTTTTACAACGCCAATGTTTCGCTGGTAAGCCTGAGCGACTTTAGTCATTTACTGACGGTTGCCGCTGAAACGGGCTACATTACACCCGATCAACTCGTTTCGCTCAAGGCATGGAGGTTTGATCCGGCCGGCTGGAGGTAATCTAAACCATGAGCACCAATACCTTTACCCCTGTTTCTACGGTCAAAAAGAACAAAGCCATTGAACCTTTGAAAAAAGGTAGCCGGATTGCCGTAGTTGGTGCCGGTGCTTTTGGCGGATGGGCAGCGTTATACCTGCTGCGGTCAGGGTACAAAGTGGTTCTGATCGATGCCTGGGGACCCGGTAACTCCCGCTCCAGCTCGGGCGATGAAACCCGTGTAATCCGGTCAACCTACGGAAATAACCGTTTTTACTTCGACCTGAATGTACGGGCGTTGCAACTATGGAAAGAACACGAGCAGCAATGGAAAATAAAACTGTTTCAAAATAAAGGTGTACTCTGGCTTTGTTACCAGGAGCATACTCCGCTGGTAGATGACTCCATCCATTTTGCCATGGAGCACAACATGGCTTACGAAAAACTTTCCATCGCTGAAATCAACCAGCGCTACCCGATTCTTAACACCCGCGATTTGCATCACGCGTATCTCGACCCATTCGGAGGATGCCTTCGGGCCCGCGAAGCATGCCAGGCCGTGTTTAAAGCCTTCATCAACGAAGGAGGTAAATACCATCAAGGTCTTGCAAAGCCGGGCAATACCACGAACCGCAGGCTTGAGAAACTTATTCTTTCCGATGGAAGTACCGTGCCGGCAGATCAGTTTGTGTTTGCGTGCGGAGCGTGGCTGGGGCACCAGTTTCCTGAGGTGCTCGGCAACAGCATTACCTGCACCAAGCAGGAAGTATATTATTTTGGCGTACCTCCGGAAAAGGCTGAAGCATTTGAAAAATTTCCGGTATGGGTTGATGTAGATGGAAAAAACTTTTACTACGGCATACCCGGCAACAATTACAGGGGATTCAAAATTGGTGTGGATGAACGCGGTGAATTGTTTAATCCATCTATGGGCGATCACACCCTTAATATACAGGTACTTGAAAAAGCCCGCAGGTTCATTGCACACCGGTTTCCTGATTTGAAGGATGCCCCACTTATTGAAAACCGGGTATGTCCGTATGAAAACTCGCCCGATGGCAATTTCCTGTTTGATCACCACCCTGATGTTGATAATCTTTTCTTTTTAGGAGGTGGCTCCGGACATGGATTTAAACACGGACCCGCATTGGGTGAATTAATCAGCCAAATTATGCTTGGCGCCACCAACATTCCTGCTCTGTTTCTGTTAAGAGGTGCTTAATGGATTTTTTTGCTAGCGCACCACTTCTGCCGGTTTAGTTTCTCCGATATGTTCAGCGTTTGATTCATTAACCAAAACAATTTTTGGCGTTAACTTCCCGGCTTCTTCATCAGTAAGGGTAACATAACTGGCAATGATAATCCGATCGCCCGGTTGTACCATGCGGGCAGCAGCGCCATTTAAACTCACCTCTCCCTGCTTACCCGGTATAACGTACGTTGAAAACCGGGCGCCATTGTTGATGTTGTAAATGTCCACTTTTTCAAACTGCAGCAAGTCGGCTGCTTTGCATAAATCGGTATCAATGGCAATGGATCCTTCGTAATTCAAATCTGAGCCGGTAACTACTGCCCGGTGGATTTTGGACTTCAGCAGGGTACGCATCATCAGGCTTCGGTTTTATGATTTAAAGTATAGGCACTATTTAAACCCTCCAGTACCAGGGTAGGATTGAGTTGATCAAACAACCCAGCACTTTCGAACAGGCGCGAGAACCCACCGGTTCCAATCACCAATGGTTTTTCTCCACCGAATGCTTCATGGGTAATTCCACGCAACAATTCCCTTACCATACCCACCTGGCCGTGGTACAGGCCGGATTGTATGCTTTCAACGGTGGAGCGGCCAACAAGGGTTTCCGGTTCAACAATCTCCACCACCGGCAACTGGGCAGTTTCCCGTTCAAGGGCTTCCATGGAAATACGCACACCGGGCACGATAATCCCACCCAGATAATCCTTCTCTTTGCTGATCACACAAAAGGTTGTGGCTGTGCCAAAATCAATAATCACCAGGTTGCGATCCGGATAATGGTTTACTCCGGCAATGGCGTTGGCAATGCGGTCGGCTCCTACTTCCAGCGGGTTACGGTACTTTATCCGCAATCCGGTTTTTACACCCGGCCGAAGGAAAAACGGATCAATGCCGAGGTAACGCTGGCAGGCACCGCGTAACGAGTGGTTTATACTGGGTACCACACTGCAAATAGAAATACCCGTTATCTGCGCGGCATCGACTTGATTTTCTCTAAGAGCTGCCTTAAAAAAAAGCCCCGCCTCATCAGCCGAAAACTGCTGCTTTGACATTTTACGGAATTGGGTAACCAGTTCGCTCCCGTTAAACACCCCTCCATGAATGGTGGTATTACCGGCATCTAAACAAAGTATCATTTCGTTTACTGATTTAGTTTAACATTGTCAATAAGCCGTATCCCGTCCAGGTATACTGCGCCATAACGCCTGCCTTCAACATCGAAAATGTAATCCACGGTAAACCCATTTTGTTCCAGTTCGGCTTTTATCTGTTCGGCCGTTTTATCCGATTGCAGCAGGTGGGCAAAAAGTGGAGCGCGCGCTCTTCCTTCTTTGCTTAACAAAATATTGCGTGAACTCAGCGCAAGGCCATCACTGTTGCGAATGGTGGGACAGGCTATAATTTCTACTTCCATAAAAAAGGCTTCAGCCATCTTTTTTACAAGCAAATACTGCTGATAATCTTTCTCACCGAAGTAAGCGCGCACAGGCCGGATAATATTCAGCAATTTCATCACCACGGTAAGCACCCCGTCAAAATGCCCCGGTCTTCCGGTACCTTCCATGAGTAAACTCAGCTTATGTTCGGTTACCTTATACTCATAGCTATCGGGGTAGATTGACGCATAATCGGGCATAAAAAGAAAATCAACCTTCAACCGGGTAAGCAGGTCAACATCTGCAGCCTCTGTACGCGGGTATTTTGTTAAGTCCGCAGGGTTATTGAATTGCGTTGGGTTAACAAAGATACTGACCACCGTCAGTCGGTTTTCCCCTATTGATCGGTTAATAAGGCTGGCGTGGCCTTCATGTAAAGCGCCCATGGTGGGCACAAAGCCCAGGGTATCAGCATGCTGAAACTTGCTTTGCACCTCGCGCCACTCATCAACGGTTCGTATTAGGCGTGTCATCAATAGCTGTGTTGATCGGTTGGAAAACGTTTCTGTTTAACCTCATCATCAAATTGCTGCAACGAACGCTTCAGTAAATCAAATCCATCAAGGTATTTTTTCAGAAACCTGGGCTCAAAATTTTTGGTGAGACCTAGCAAATCCTGGTACACCAGCACCTGGCCATTGGTATGCGGCCCCGCACCAATGCCGATGGTTGGCACCGACAGCGCTTCCGTGATGTGCGCGGCAAGCGATGCGGGAACCATTTCAAGAACCAAGGCGAAGACACCTGCATCCTCAAGTTTTCGCGCGAAAAATTCAATATGCCTGGCGGATTCATCTTCAACACCCTGCAGGCGGAAACCACCAAGTTGGTGGTACGATTGCGGGGTTAGCCCAAGGTGGCCCATAACCGGAATGCCCGACTTTACAACAAATTCAATCGTATCGAGCATGCCGTCAGCACCTTCAATTTTAACCGCCTGAGCACCGGCTTTCATCAGTTTATCTATGCTTTGCATCAGGTAGCGCTTTCCTTTGCGATGTGCCAGAAACGGCAAATCGGCAATCAGAAATTTACCGGACAATCCACGGTAAACGGCTGCCGTATGGTAAGCCATCATATCAACTTCGGCATGTACCGTTGACGGAAAGCCATGTACTACCATGGATACGCTGTCGCCAACCAATACCGCATCAAGTTGAGTTTCGCTGATAATACGGGCCGACCAGTAGTCGTAGCAGGTTACCACTGAGATTGGATTTCCCGTTTCTTTCTTTTTTCTGAAGTCAAGCAGGTTGTTCATCATAACCGGGGTTTGGTGGGGCACACAAATACCCGGTTATTGCAGCATAAACGCGGTTTAGTAGCCGCATTAAACCCCGGAATGTAGCGGGTGGGAATACTGCCTGAAGGATTTCGGGTACCTGTCGCATGGATCAAGTCCGTTTTTCTTTACACGTTCAATAAGTCCATCAGTAGTTGTATGGTTATCAACGCTGATGGTTGAGGTTCCGAGCGGATTCGAACCGCTGTAGGAGCTTTTGCAGAGCTCAGCCTAGCCACTCGGCCACGGAACCTTATTACAGAATGCTACCTTCAATGTGTTCGCCACTCCACAACGTACAAAAGAACGTTTGAGGGGCAAGGAGGCACACCGGGGAGGCAAAACTATGAAAATCGTAGTGGCCTGCAAAAACAAAAGGTGGCCGGGCCACCTTTTGTTTCATATTCAAACAGTTTATTCGGCCTGATTGCTTTTCGGTGCGTTCATCTTGTTCTTTAACGCGCTTAAAGCCTCTAAGTCGCCCAGGGTGGATTTCTCAACCTCCTGATTGATCTTATCAATCGTTTTACCTTTGGGAGTCGCTTTAGTTCCGCTTTTCTTTGCTGGCGCTTTATCTTCTTCAGCCGATGAGTACATGGCCTTGTGCGATAGCACAATCCTGCGGTCATCTTTAGAGAACTCAAGTACCTTGAAATCAAGGGAGTCACCTACTTCAGTCTTCGATCCATCTTCTTTAGCAAGATTCTTTAAGGCACAGAATCCTTCAATACCATACGGCAACTCAAGGACTACGCCTTTATCATTCTTGCTTATGATGGTGCCTTTATGAATTGACCCGATTGTGAAAATAGTCTCAAAGGTATCCCATGGATTCTCTTCGAGGTGCTTATGGCTAAGCGCCAATCTTCGGTTGGCGGCATCCAGTTCCAATACAACCACCTGCATTTTTTCACCTACCTTAATAAATTCCGAAGGGTGCTTTATCTTTTTAGTCCAGCTCAGGTCTGAAACGTGTACAAGACCGTCAATGCCTTCTTCCAGTTCAATGAATAGCCCGAAGTTTGTGAGGTTACGCACAATACCTTCATGCCGTGTACCAATGGCATATTTGGTAAGCACATCCTGGCGTGTCCAGGGGTCTTCACTGAGTTGCTTTATACCCAGCGACATTTTACGCTCTTCACGGTCGATGGTTAATACAACCGCCTCAACTTCATCACCCACTTTCATAAAGTCCTGCGGATTACGCAGGTGTTGAGACCAACTCATTTCACTTACATGGATAAGCCCCTCAACGCCTGGTTGAAGTTCAAGGAAGGCGCCATAATCAGCAACATTAACGATACGTCCTTTCACGCGCGATCCAACCTGTACATCGGCCGGCAGCGAATCCCACGGATGCGGGGTAAGTTGTTTCATACCAAGGCTGATGCGCTTTTTGTCTTCGTCAAAATCAAGCACCACCACTTTCACCACCTGATCCAGTTTGAGCACTTCTTCAGGATGGTTGATACGTCCCCACGAAATATCGGTAATGTGGAGCAAGCCATCCACACCGCCCAAATCGATAAACACCCCAAAGTTGGTCATGTTCTTGATGGTTCCTTCCAACACCTGACCCTTCTCCAGATTGCTGAGGATGGCCACCTTTTGTTCCTCCAGATCTTTTTCGATCAACACTTTATGCGAAACAACCACGTTGTCGTTGGTGTAATTGATTTTCACCACCTTTACTTCCATGGCTTTGTTTACATAGATATCGAAATCGCGAATGGGTTTTACATCAATTTGCGAGCCGGGCAGGAATGCCTCAATGCCATATACATCTACAATTAAGCCACCCTTCGTTCTGCGCTTAACAAAGCCTTCAATAACCAGGTCCTCATCAAGTGCTTTTTGAATACGCTCCCAGCCTTTAACCAGTTTGGCCTTTCTGCGGCTGAGGATGAGCTGGCCCATTTTATCTTCACGCTCTTCGATAAAGATTTCAACCTGATCGCCAATTTTTAAATCGGGTTGATCTTTGAATTCTGCCAACGGTACTAATCCATCTGACTTAAAGCCGATGTTCAGGATAACATCCCTGTCGTTGATACCCACTACAATTCCGTTTACAACTTCACCCCGGTCAACTGTGGTAACTGTGCCGGAATAAAGTTTTTCCATTTCCTCACGGTCTTTTGCAGAATACCCCTCACCAAAGCCTTTGCGCTGGTAGGCTCCCCAATCAAACTCCCCCGGAGTTAATTGCTGCCTTAGCCCCTTCTTGAGTTCAGTAACAGGAATCGCTTCAGTATCGATTTCTTCTGTTTCCTTTTTAAAGGCTTTCGCTTCCTCAAGCGGATCAATTTCATCAAATTCGTTAACCGGCTTTGACCGCTTTTTAGCGGCTTTCAGCTCTTCTACCAGAGCTTCTTCTGGGGTTGCTTTTCTTTTTTCTTTCGCCATAAAAAATAAATCGCCCAATGTACATGCGGAAACCGGGCCAGTATTCCACAATTTTATGGTTTAACAATCCACTCCTATATCAGAATGGCCTGCCCGTTCAGACAGGGCTGCAAAGGTATTGATTTTGGATAGAATAACGAAGCCTGCCTTAACTTTGAATTTTATGGGAAACCCGTAAAATCATCTTAAAAAGGCCGACATTATGGAATATCTTCTACGTTGAGGGCACCTGTGGCGTAGTTGATCAGAATCTTCTGAAACAGCAAGGTGTATTTAGCACTGGCAAAATCAGCCTCTGCCCGGGTGTAGTTCTGATTTGCCTGGGTTAGCGAAACGATGTCGGTTATACCCAGGTTATACCGTTCCTGCTCCAGGCGAAAAGTTAACTCGGCTGCTTTTCGCTGAGCCGCGGCCACCTCATAATTGGCCCTGACATCATAGTAATTCTGGTAGGCACGTTGCACATCACTCTTTACCACAATCTCGGTATTATCAGCAGCCAGCCTGGCATTTTGGTAAACCATCTTGTTACGCACCACCGTTGACCGGGTGCTAAAGCCCGCATAAACAGGAATAGAGAATGACAGCCCGTAGGTGAGTTGTAAATTATCTTCGAAGAATTGCTGATTAAACGGCCGATTATCAGGATTAAACGATTCGGTTGGATGGATGTAATTGTACCGCGAACCGTATTGGGCAAACAATGAAATACGCGGATAGTAAGTGCCCTTTACGGCCTGATAGCCAAGTTGCGAGGCCCTTTCATTAAGGCGTGCTGACGCCAGATCACCCCTGCGTTCCAGCGCGGTTGCAAA
This sequence comes from Cyclobacteriaceae bacterium, assembly GCA_046294915.1. Taxonomy (GTDB): domain Bacteria; phylum Bacteroidota; class Bacteroidia; order Cytophagales; family Cyclobacteriaceae; genus UBA2336. Next base: position 16,475 of record JBKBOE010000055.1, read on the forward strand.
CAACTCATCTAACTCAAATTCTTCCATTACCGAGCTGATATCCCACTCTGGTTCTGCCAACTCAAATGCAACAGCCGGATCAAGTTGAATGGTTTGAGCCAGTACAATCTTGTCATTTTTCAATGTGTTGGCTGCACGAAGAACCAACAATTCTGCATTCTTAACCTGGTATTGCTGGTTTACCAAATCCACCTCTGCCCGCATACCTGCTGACACCTGCTCATTAATCTGATCGTATTGCTTTTGCTGGGTTTCCAGGTTACGTTCCTGAATAATCAGTAATTGCTGATCGAGCAGGCAAATCAGAAACTGTGCAGCCACATTTCGAATTACGTCCTGGCTGGTTCGGTTTACCACTTGTGCCTGTGCATCCAACTGATTAACCGATTGCCTGTACGTATTTAAGGTATTAAGCCCGTTGAACAAAGGCATGCTCGCATAAATATTTGCTCCGACAAAATCAAGAATACCATTAACCACGGCACCTTGCTGCTGATTAAATGAATTTCCATCGTTACGCCCTGCATTCCCGTTGATGTTAACAGCCGGGGTAAGCTGCAGTAAACTGGATGTTTTGTTAATTGATGATGTAACCAGGTTGTTCTTTTCCTGGTTAAGCAATAGGTTTCGATCTAATCCAATCTTAACCGCTTCTTTGAAGGTTAGCTTTGCCGGCAAGGGCTGTGCATCAGCTGCATAGGCAAACATTAACCCTAAAAAAATAATCGTTATCCTTCTCATCACATTACACATTTGCCAATACATTTTCATCCATTACAACTGCACCATCCACCAAGCGGATAACACGCTTTCCATAACGTGCATTATCTTCCGAGTGTGTAACCTGGATGATCGTCATCCCCTCTTCATTTAATTTCTTAAAAATTTCCATAATCTGTTTACCTTGTTCTGAGTGAAGATTTCCGGTCGGCTCATCAGCCAAAAGCAATTTTGGCTGACCTACAATAGCACGTGCAACACCAACTAATTGCTGCTGCCCACCGGAGAGTTGTTCAGGAAATAAATCTTTCTTAGCTACCATGTTAAAGCGGTCGAGCATATCAGCAACGATGCTCTTACGCACGCTGCTGTTCACCCCTTTATAAAGCAGGGGAGTCTCAATGTTTTCATACACGGTTAACTCATCAATAAGGTGATATGCCTGAAAAATAAAGCCGATGTAGTTTTTGTGCATGTCCGATTTCTGCTTCTCCCGCATTTTATGTACCGGCTCATCAAAAAAATAGTACTCGCCAGCCGAGGGTTCGTCCAGCATGCCAATAATGTTCATGAGTGTAGACTTACCGGCACCGCTTGGGCCCATAATCGTAACAAATTCACCCTGCTGAATGATAAGGTTGATCCCCTTTAGAATAAAGGTTCGCTGAAAGCGGCTATCAACGTACTTATCAATGTCGTGGAGTTTTATCATACCGAATTCCAAGGTAATGTTGAGAGGTTAGGATGCCATTAGCCAATTTTGGTGCCAAGGGCTTTATTTGGCCTTTTGGAAACAGAACAAGAGGCTTTGTACTTACAGATACCGTCCGGATATGCACAATAGTGTCTGAAAACGGACAAAGAGTGGGCTAGTAGACGATGGGGTAAAGAATAACATCCACCCTCCTGTTCAGGCTCATGCCTCGCCTGCTGGAATTCGAATAAACGGGGTTCTCCAGGCCCCAGTCTTTAATGGAAATCTTATTCTCCGGAATCTGATGATTCAAAAGGATTTCCTTAACGGCAGTACTTCGCATTTCAGAAAGCCACTCATTGTAGGCTTTCCCTCCGATGGGATCGGTATGGCTAATCAGATGAATTTCGTATTTAGATAGCAGGTTAGGAATGGAGTCAATCCAGGTGAGCAGTTCACTGGCTTGTTCTTCATCCACAAAATAACTACCTCCCCCAAAGTAAATGCTTTTCCTGATCTCATCGGTATGCTGACTGAAACCCAGGCCTGCATAAGAAAACACAATCAAAATCAGTAATTGACGCATAAAGGAGTAACACATGTAGTCTGGATAAAGTGTCGAAAGCACCATTTAGTAATCCGGTTGTTTCGGCTTATTTTCCAAAATCTGTTCTATCTGATCCATTACCTCCTCAGTTAACAGCTTTTGTGCCTCAAGTGCTTTAAAGTTTTCATCTAACTGGGTAACTCTGGAAGCTCCCAGAATTACGGTGCTTACGTGCGGATTCTTCAGGCACCAGGCAATAGCCAACACTGCCTGCGACAAGCCCAATGCTTTTGCCAGGCTGCCCAGTTTTCTTGATTTCTCCAGATTCTTCTCAACAAGTGCGGAATCTTTAAGCCACTCCATCCCCGGTATGGATAACCGGGTATCCGGTTGAAAGCCTGTGTTGTACTTACCCGACAGTACACCGCTTGCCAATGGCGACCAGATGGTTGTGCCTAAACCGTATGACGAATAAATGCGCAGGTAGTCAACTTCAACTTTTTGGCGTTCCAGCATGTTGTATTGCGGCTGCTCCATGGTTGGACCAACAAGTGCATACCGTTCGGCTATTGCATGCGCTTCCATAATTTCCTGTGCGCTCCACTCGCTGGTTCCCCAATACAAAATTTTTCCCTGCTGAATAAGGGCGTGCATGGTCCACACGGTTTCTTCGATAGGCGTTTCCTTATCAGGCCGGTGGCAGAAATACAAATCCAGGTAATCGAGTTGAAGGCGTTGCAGCGCCTGATGGCACGCCTCCACAATATGTTTCCGGTGTAAGCCGCGCTGCGTAGGCTTAGCTTCTTTGCCCAGGTAACCAAAAAAAACTTTACTGGAAACAATGTAACTGTCGCGGGGCCATCCGTTCTTTTTTAAGATCTCACCCATTACCGTTTCGGAGCGGCC